>PMZB01000133.1:0-874 GCA_003170575.1 Chlamydiia bacterium
TCTTTTGCAGAGGGTTTGGGAAGAGCTTTTGATAAATTCTCCTTGCTCATAAAACATGGGGGTTTTGATAGGCTTATGTTGCGCCCTCTGGGAACCTTATTCCAGGTGGCAACAAAAGAAGTATGTCCAGAAAAAATCGGGCGTTTCATCCAAGGTTTTGTTGTTCTTTTATGGGGTGCACATCAGCTTAATTTCTCTTTTTTCTCTCTTAACTCTTTATGCCTTGTGTTTGCTTTTGCTGGGACTGTGAGCCTGTTTTACGCAATCTTTGTGATCCAAGCAACCCTTGCCTTTTGGCTTACAGACACTCTAGAGCTGCTTAATATTATCACCTATGGAGGAAGAGACGTAGCTCAATTTCCATTAACGATCTTTAATCACGGCTTTTATATCTTATTTACCTACCTTGTCCCAATTGCTTGCGTGATCTATTACCCTGTTGCAACGCTGCTCCAACGGGAAACTTTTCCCTTATGGATCGGATTCCTTTTCCCGTTTGCAGGATTTATTTTCCTTTACCTCTCGTTCCAATTCTGGAAGCTCGGGGTCAAGCACTATCATTCTACTGGAAGTTGAATTTGCCTCTTGAAACTATTGTTTCAAGAGGTTTTCTAAGAGATGGTTCTTCTTTCTCCTGCAGATCTGGCGCAAGATCTTCTATTTTGCCAGGTTTGCCAACAGCGATCATTGCCTCAACTGTGAAGGTGTCTGGTATATGAAGATCCCGTTTGATAGCGGCATAATCAAAGCCTTGCATTCCATGGGCAATAAGCCCTCTCTGATGCGCCTCAATAGCTAAACTCATCCATGCAGCACCAGTATCAAAACGAGCAGTATGGGATGGCTTGTTATTTCGCTCAAAATTGTTTCTCGA
>PMZB01000133.1:888-4426 GCA_003170575.1 Chlamydiia bacterium
TACACAAACCGCCAGGGCTGGTTATTGTACGAGGAGGGAGCCCAATGAGCCGCCTCAAAAAGAGACATAAGCTCCTCCTCCGACAGCCTTTCATCACTAAACGCCCTAGAAGACACTCTGGATAAAAGAAGCATCTCTATTGGATATGTGCTTTCCCTGTTTTTGAACACCGTCATAACTTACCTCCGTTCTTTCAATTGACTTGAAATGAACAATTTTCGCAAGCTTTAAAAAAAGGAGCATAAAAATGAACTCTCTTCAAGCCCTTACCACAAACCGCTTTTAGCAAGAGACTTCTTAGAGAAGGATTATCCCAAGAAAACAATTTTGGGCTTTCCAGGATGGCATGAGGAATTAATTAAAGATTTTCCAGATATCCAAGTTCTCTCTCAGACAGTCGAACAATGCTTCACTTAGTCTAAACAAAAATCCTCAATCCTTGGTATTGTTAGGATAAGTTCGGGCACAAAGCACGCATCCTATATGTATGTAAGTAAAGATAGATGTGCTCTTACATGTACGTTAAACAAAGGTATTGTATTTTTTTTACCACAGAGACCACAGAGTACACAGAGAAAGAAAAATAAATTCTTTCTCTGTGTGCTCTGTGTGCTCTGTGGTAAAAAAAATACGGACCGTTTTAGAACGAGCTTGTACGTTACGGGCTATTGTTTCAAACCTGACAAGAAACAGCCTTCAAAAGATATTGTCGAGGCGAAAACGTTGGGTTATAGGCAATAGCATACGGGCACGGGCACGTAAATAATTTTTCAAACACGATTTGTATAGGTAGGCTATGGACATCGGAAAATTGCTTGAGGAAAAATTCTTACGTCCTCACAAACTCTCTCAAAATGCTCTTGCAAAAGCCCTCAACATCTCGGCTACAAGGCTCAGCGGTATTATCAAAGGCAAATGTGCTGTTACAGCAGATACAGATCTTCGCTTGTGTAAATTTTTCGACCTTGAAGAGGGGTACTTTCTGAACCTGCAAACACAGAGGGTTCTTCAAAAAACCAGAGAAAAATTAGAACAAGAGCTTTCCAAAATAGCTCCTAGAGGAAAGGTTTTTACTGCTACAAAAACTGTTCATGTAGCGCTTCTGTGTGGGGGCCCTTCTCCTGAACGGGGAATCTCCCTTAATTCCGCACGCTCGGTTTTGGACCATCTTTCCTCTCAATCCGTCAAACTTCATCCCATTTACATTGACATTTTCAAAAACTTTTATTCGATATCCCCTTCCCAGCTCTATTCTAACACGCCTTCTGACTTTGACTTTAAGCTGGCCACCACCGCAAAAAAATTCAGCCAAGAAGAATTACTCGAGAAACTAAGAAGTGTCGATATTGTTTTTCCAGCACTCCATGGGGTGTTTGGAGAAGATGGGCAGCTGCAATCATTTCTCGAAGAGAATCACATTCCTTTTATTGGATCGAAGAGCGATACCTGCCAGAAAATGTTCGACAAGCATAATGCTTTTTCTCACCTTAAAAGACATGGGTTCCCCATTTTACCAACAGATGTTTTGAGAAAAAACTCATCTACCACAGAAAAAACGATCCAGGAATTTTTCAAGACGCATAATCTCAAAAGAGTGGTTGTGAAGCCTATTGCAGGCGGCTCTTCAATCGGGGTGTTTTCTGCTTATACGCCAGAAGAAGCGTACGCAAAAGCGCAAAAGCTGTTTGAAAGCGGGATTGGTGATGAAGCACTTATAGAGCCCTTTTGTGAAGGCAAGGAGTTTACTGTCATCATCTTGCAAAATGAGGATGGATCCCCTGTCGCTCTCATTCCAACAGAGATTGAGGTAAGCTATGAGAGCGGCGGCATTTTTGATTACCGCAGAAAATACCTTCCTACCACCAACACACACTGGTTTTGCCCGCCTCGATTCCCCGACACCACAATTGAGCAGATCAGAAAACAAGCAGAGGAACTTTTTAGACTTTTTGACATGCGAGACTTTGCTCGACTTGACGGATGGCTTTTGAATGATGGAAAACTTATCTTCACAGACTTCAATCCTATCTCTGGCATGGAGCAGAATAGTTTTATCTTCCAACAATCCTCCCGCATTGGACTCACACATAGCGAACTTTTGTGGAACATCCTGAAAAATGCGTGTAAAAGGGAATATATTATTATT
Organism: Chlamydiia bacterium; assembly: GCA_003170575.1. Lineage (GTDB taxonomy): Bacteria > Chlamydiota > Chlamydiia > Chlamydiales > FEN-1388 > FEN-1388. The sequence goes on from PMZB01000133.1 coordinate 3,035, forward strand.
GAACAACCCGCTTTTTCAGAAGCTCGCTCCCCCAGGGAGGCTGTTCACATTCTCTTTGGAGGCAACACAGCAGAACGGCAAGTCTCTTTGATGAGCGGCACTAATGTCTGGTTAAAATTGCGCAAATCCGAAAAATATGCACCACTCCCCTTTCTTCTGGATCACAATAACACAGTATGGAAACTCCCTTATGCCTATTCCCTGAACCACACAGTGGAAGAAATCCATGAAAACTGCCTTATCGCAGAGGAAAATGCCAAGCGGATTGAAGCTTGCCTCAGGGATATAAAAAACCGGCTCCTGTTTGCCCCAAAAAATTATTCCCCTCAAGAAAACCTCCCTCAAAAGCTTTCCTTGGAAGAGTTTTTGGAGCTTTCAAAGCAAAAAAATGCCTTCGTCTTTTTAGCTCTTCATGGAGGAGAAGGGGAAAACGGGGTAATTCAGAAAAAATTAGACACGTATCAACTTCTTTATAATGGATCTTGCCCTAAGGCTTCGGAAGTCTGCATGGATAAATTCCTTACAGGCCAAGTAATAATGCAAATGGGAGATAGTCACATTCAGACGGTGCCTAAAAAGCAGGTGACTCTTTCTTCATTCAACGCATTCACACAACAGGATTGTATACGTTTCTGGAACAGCCTTCAGAAAGAGCTTGGCACAGAAACATGCATCATTAAACCACAACACGACGGGTGTTCTGCAGGCATTGTACGCCTTTTTAACGCGGAAGAGCTCTTCAAATACATGGAAATTGTGCGCACCAAGATGAGGCATATCCCCCCTCATACATTCACAAACCAGCCTCTTCCTATAGACATGCCCTTTTGCCATGAAGAGGAGTTTCTGATCGAAAGCTTTATTGAAACCGACTATATTCGTATTGCGAAAAACTCCCTTGTATATAAGCCCAAAAAAGGATGGATCGAGCTGACTGTGGGTATATTAGAAAAAGATGGTGTGTACCAAGCTTTAAACCCCAGTATCACGATCGCCGAAGGCGAAGTGTTAAGTGTAGAAGAAAAATTCCAGGGCGGCACAGGGGTCAATATCACCCCTCCTTTAGAAGACATTATTTCTTCCACAAGTCGGAGTCTCATTAAAAAATATGTGGAAAAGGCCGCTAACGCTTTGCACATTCGCAATTACGCCCGCATCGATGTGTTTTTTAATATTTATACAAATGTTCTTTACGTTATCGAAGCAAATACTCTTCCAGGACTTACTCCATCAACAGTTCTTTACCACCAAGCACTCGCAGAAAATCCCCCTCTTTATCCCAAAGAATTTTTGGAATCAATCATCGACAGAAAAAAATTGTGAAAGGAGACTATTTTATGGCGTGTGAAATACGTGGAGTATCTTCCTTTGTTATATTTCTAGATATTGATG
>PMZB01000073.1 GCA_003170575.1 Chlamydiia bacterium
GTAACGTAAAAAGTTTGTGTAAAGAAAATAAGTGCGTTATTATTGCTTTCGCCAGCCTATGTACTATTGCTACTCTGGCTATTATACCACTAATTATCATCGTTGCGGGCCTCATAAGGTTTAGCAATAACGGGATTGATGGTTCTCAGATGTAAGAGTTTTCTTGCACCATATTCACAACTTCTCATCTCTCGTAAGTTATTACATATCTTTTCGGGGCAAGCTCTTTCTGAATAGTTTTTGCCCAGGATGGATCAACATCAGATACTCTCAAAAATCCCTGAGAGCATTTGAAGAGAGGGTCGACTACGCGAGACTTACAAAATACTTCAGTACCGGAATCTGTTTTGGAATCGATGGTTTTGATCAGTTTGTTCATGCGACGCCATAAAGTATTCAGCATGGGATCCTCTTTAATGCGTCCTTTTAACTTGTCCAAAACGAGCTGATCTGTCGTATAAAGGTCCTCTTGGGTTATGTACCCTTGTGCACATGCATGTTTGAGGCAATTTCCTACTGATGCGAACATGACGGCAGACGAGAACCCGGAAAAATATTTTCTATTCAGCATCAAAAAGAGTTCTGCAAATTTTTTCGCATACTCAAAATTTGTAAAAATCCATTGTCCATCGTGAACGATCAAATTGTTGAGCAGTGAAGAGACTTCTTCAATGAATACCTCTTTAAAGATTACAGCAGTCCTCAATGAGTAATCAATTCTGTCAGCACACAGGTCTGGCAGTTTTTTTTCTTTTAAAGGGAAATGAGCGTCATCAAGGACGTAGTTTACATCAATTCCATGTTTTTGCAGAATGCAAGGGAGCTCGCTTCTTTTGACATAGCTTTCAAAACATGAATCTTGATGGCTGTGATTTGTTTGACTTCCCGTTTCCAATACATAATCAATGCAATGAGAAAAAGCTGAATGAGAAACGTCATGCAAGAGACCTGCGATTTGTTCCTCGCGTGAGGCCCCATATTTTTGTAACAGCAAAAAAACGCCAAGAGAATGAGCAAACCTCGTATGATCATCAGGGCCACAATCGATGTCGGGATCTGTCCAAAGAGGTTTATAGCCTCCTTGATCAATCTTCCTCAGTCTTTGCAAACTATGGGAATGGATAAGCTCGAGAACAAGCGGGTCCTCAATCAAACACGAACCGTATACACGATCTTCATACTTCATAAAGAGAACTCTTTTTTAATTTCATTCCAACGGTTTTGTGGAATTTCTCCACCGATATGTTGCACAACTTCGCCACCAAGAAGATTTGCCAATTGAACACATTTTTCGATTGGCCAATTCTTTAAGATACCGAATAAAAATCCACTTGTGAAGAGATCTCCAGCCCCTGTTGTATCGAGAGGAATAACTTTTCGTGTCGAGTACCGCTTCATGACTCCGTCACAATAAAGCAGACATCCTTCTTCGCCTTTAAGAACAACGCTCGTACAAGCAAGCTCTTTTAATGAGTGATCAATTTCATGATCGGTATTGAATAACGCCTTCATTTCATCATGATTGCCAATAAGAATATGAATATAGGGCAGTACTTTGTGTTTTAAGTATTCTCGATTTTCTTTTACAAGGACAAACGTACCTAAATCAAAAGAAACGCAAACTCTGTTGTTAAGAGCGACTTTTAGAAGCTTTTCTAGTAAGGGCTTATTGCGAAGAAAGTAGCCTTCAATGTGAAGGATTTTTACATTTTGAAAAAGAGAATCTATAACATCTTCAACATCCGGATCGCCAATGGATTCCATACAAAAAAAGAAGGAGCGTTGTCCATCGGGAGAAATACAGCACAACACTCGTCCTGTTTCACCTTCTACATTTTTTCCTAATAAGGTTACGCCATATTCTTGTAGAGTGCTCTTAAAGAATTGAGCTTCCTTATCACTTCCGTACTTAGATAAAAATACGGGGGAGCATCCGAGGCAACCTAAGCTCTTTACAACGATTCCGGCACTCCCTCCAGTTTTCACTATGGGAAGATATAATCTCGATACAGACTGCAATTGGGAGTTAAACTCATTTTTGGAAATTGACACGCAGCTTCCTCGTTCTGCCTTGACTGATCGGAGCCATTCATCCGGAACAAAGACCGTGTAATCAACAATGCTACTGCCAACACACAAAATGTCTCCTGTAGCCTCCAAAGATAGAGTGAAGGCAAGGCATGAAAAGAGAATACAAACGTATCGAAATACAACAAGGTTCATATTTTTTTCCAGTCCCCTAGTGCTCTTATCCGGAAGATCATAGCAAAGCTCCGTGTTGTAGCCCATATCAAATTTTCTTCATAACGCATTCGATCACGGATTGCTTTTTTTTCAAAATAGGCTATAATAAAGCGAAACTGATTTTAAATTTTTTTCTATCTTGCTCGAGTTTTGGCTTACAATCCAATGCCAGAGGAATACTTTAAACAAAATGGCCGCCCTTGCCAAAAACTATGGCCTAGGGACTGTTTTGTCCAAATTGCAGGTTTAAGGGAGAAAAAATGAATAAGGTTGATGGCTTTCAGCCCAATTTTGAATTCTACGAAAACAGGTCAACATTAGATCTTTTACATCAAAGAGGCATTTTAGTTAATAAAGAAACAGTCGTAGATCTTTTTAATCGAGTTGTAAACACCCTCGTCGAAGTTGAATCAAAGTTTGGTACTCATGAGGATGAGAAAAAAAGGCTGAAACAATGGACAATTTCTGCAATCGAAAAGAAACATATCGCATTTGGCTCGCCTCAACTC
>PMZB01000215.1 GCA_003170575.1 Chlamydiia bacterium
ATATCTTCGACAGGTGGTGGCGTGGTCACAGCAGCTGGTGTTGGAGCTTCTGCCATTACTTGTACGACATCCGTATTGGTCCCTGCCTTGTCCAATTTACCTACAACTTCCGCACTCCCGGGATTATTCTTTGCCACCTCTGCGAGCACTTTTTTTGTGTCATCCGGCGTTTTAGCTTTCTCAATTTTTGTAGCAGCTTCCACTCCGAATCCAAGCTTGACCAGGGCTGTAGACAAATAGCTTTTGAAAGTTTCCCAAACACCTACCTCTACTCCCCTCATTAGTTTGCCAGCCAGTTTCAAATTTACTAGGTCTCCAAAGGACAGTACCGTTGCTACAGACATGTTGCTTATTCCAGTGGCTAACTTACCTAATTCCATTTGTTTCGGGGATATCGGTCTGGCCCCGGCCATCGGCCTACTAGACACTTCAACTAAGCTCTGCGCCAAATCGGTGATAGCCTTAGTGTGCGTAAGTTTTTCATTCTTCTCTGCATCACCTACAGCTTTGACAACTTTTGTCATATCACCGATAGTTAGTGTTCCATCGGCTGCTGTTTTAATCTCTTTTCCTACATTCTCCATAAATGCAGGTCCGAGAAGTACCCTTGTTTCCATACCTTCCTCCTAAAATAAAAGGTTTGTTACAAATCCCTACATAACAGAATCGGGATTTATGTGTAAACATATTTTTATTACAACAACTAAAGAATGATAAAAAAACGACCTATCAAGAGAGAGCAAGGCTTTGGAGTCGCCTCTGGTAAGGCCGAGTAAGAAACGACTGAGCGTCGAGAAAGGACGCTCTTTCAAGAGAAAAGTGATGAGATAGCTCCTCGGTAAGTTTTGTCAAGAAAAACTGTTTTGAGGGAAAAAAAGAGGAAAGCTGCCCGCAAAACTCTTCGTGGGAACGATCTCTTCGGTAGAGAGGTTGATGGGGAGGAATCTTAAGATATTCCATGAGCTCTTTTTTCCAGGACCATAAAAATGAGGTGTGGTGGAGTGCTCTGCCCTTGCAAAAAGACTGGGCATTGCCGCCAATCTTTTTGCCTTGGATGGCAAAATCATGTTCTTCGACACAGAGGATATGGGGGGCAAATGCCGGCGCCAGCAGCTCTCCAGTGGAGTGCATAAGGGCGTGAGGATTAGTTTCTTTTTCCAAGATAAGGGTAAAAAAGAGTGTGTCTTCGTCTATAACTACTGTTCCTCCGCCGCTGAAACGGCGGATAAGAGGGATGGGTTGCTTCTGTACTCGTTCCAGATCCACATGGGTTTGTAGGAGGGAAGAAAGCCCCAGCACAATCGCAGGAGGCGACCCATGGTTCAGAATGCACCAGGAACCTTCGCCCACACGCAAGAGCGCTTCTTCCACCTCGAGCTGCTGCCAGATGGGGACATTGCACTCTATAAGTTTTAACACGACCTGCCTCGTTTTAATGCGATCATCAAGACTGATATATCTGATGGGGCAATTCCTGGAATGCGCGAAGCTTGGCCTAAGTTTCTGGGTCGAGTTTTTGATAACTTTAACTTGGCCTCAGTGCGCAAGCCCTTAACTTCAGCAAAATCAAACGTTTCCTCAAGGGCGATTGCCTCAATAGAGCCAAGGCGCGCAACTTCTGAGACTTGCCTAGAGATATACCCCTCATACTTGATCGCAATTTCAATCTGTGTATTAAGCTCTTCGCCAAAATCCTGCATATGCTGCGGAAAAAGTGCTAAGAGGTCTTTGTAAGTAAGTTCCGGCCGGGCAAGAAGCTGCTGCAAAGAGCAGTTTTTCCCATTAAACAGGGTAAAAATGCCCCCTAAACGTACGGGCTCTTCATGAATGACCTTCTTTTTTTGAAGTACTTGGGCTAACTGCTCCTTGGTCGCCATGCCCACACGATATGCCTCTTCACGCAATCGTAAATCAGCATTATCTTGGCGCAACAATAGTCTATGCTCAGCTCGGCTTGTGAACATGCGGTAGGGCTCATCTACTCCCTTGGTCACAAGATCATCGATCATAACGCCTATATAGGAGCTCTCTCGCGTCAGTATGAGCGGCTCCACTTCGCGCACGCTCTGCACAGCATTAATACCTGCCACAATCCCCTGCCCAGCTGCTTCCTCATATCCAGTTGTTCCATTAATCTGTCCGGCAAAAAAAAGCCCTTTGATACTTCTCGACTCCAGGGAAAAGTCAATTTGGCCGCTTAACACATAATCATACTCAATCGCATAAGCAGGACGGATAATCTCTGCATTTTTTAGCGCTGGGATGGATCGAACGAGCGCATACTGTACGTCAAAGGGTAAAGAGGATGAAAGACCGCTTGTGTACACTTCCTCCGTTGTTAACCCTTCAGGCTCCAAAAACACTTGATGCCTTTCCTTATCAGAGAAGCGCACCATCTTGTCTTCAATGGAGGGACAATATCGCGGCCCAATACTCTTAATCTTCCCCCCATACAAAGGAGAGCGGTGGATATTGCTTAAGATGATTTCTTTGGTTTCTTTTGTGGTATAAACAATGTGACAAGGCACTTGTGGCAGCTTTTTTACTTTTTCGTCATAGGAAAAATAGACCCAATCATCTCCTGGCTGCTCTTCTGCAAGTGAATAATCTATCGAGCGCCTGTGTACGCGAACCGGGGTCCCTGTTTTTAATCTCCCCAGCCGTATCCCATGCTGCTCTAGGCTTCCTGAGAGCCCCATGGCAGCTAGCTCTCCGCCGCGCCCGCCTTGAAAACTCTGTTCTCCAATATGAAGCAAACCCCTCAGGAATGTGCCTGTAGTAATGATAACAGCCTTTCCTTCAAACAGTACTCCTTCCTGGGAAACCACTCCTTGTACTTTCCCTTCACAACAAACAAGCTCTTCACACATACCTTGCTTGATTTCAAGGCAGGCCATTCCCTCAAGATACCGCCGCATCCAGGTCTTGTACGCTTCCTTGTCTGCTTGTGCGCGGGGAGATTGGACAGCCGGACCGCGCTTGGTGTTGAGCATGCGAAACTGTATGCCTGTCGCATCAGTTGCCTTGCCCATGATGCCGCCAAGAGCATCTACCTCTCGCACAATATGGCCCTTGGCAATACCGCCGATCGATGGGTTGCAGCTCATCTGGGCTATTGTGGAGGGATTCATGGTAAGAAGCAGGGTGTGCATACCCATCCGCGCAGCAGCATGGGCTGCTTCGCAGCCAGCATGCCCCCCGCCCACAACAATCACATCATACTGTTTAGGATACCGCCACACCATAAACCAAACTTTGCCAAAACTACTTAGGGATCGTACGCTATTCCATAAAGGTTTTTTACCTCGACAATAGCCTTTGAAGGCTATTTCTGGCATCAATTCTTTTTTAAACAACCATAACTTTCAAGCACGTTCTAAGATCGGTTTTTAATTTTTCTCTGTGTGCTCTGTGGTCTCTGTGGTAAAAAAATTCTACAAACCCTTTACCTACTTATGGGTGCCCGAAATTTTGCATAAAAAAAGGTGCATACGACATGCTCTCACATGCCATATACACCTTTGACAACTCACAAGCGAATGAAAGGACCTTACATCCTACGGCTTTGTTTTGTGCCTATTCATTCTGCTTCTCTTTTTTCTTTTGTGCTTCGCCATTTTCGCACGGCGCTTTTTCTTTACAGACGACATAAATTCGCATCCCTTAAGAAATGGTGTATACAATTCGGTATAGTATGAACGAACACCTAGGCTTGTTTCAAGAGAAAAAGCTCAAGCAGCGTTCTTTGGCATGCCATCAAGAATGCTATCTAAAGAAAATTGAGGGAAAAGAGCCATTAGTTTAGAGATGATTGAAAGCGTAGCATTACATCCGCGTTCAAGCCGCTGATAACTGAAAATATTTTTCATGCCAAGTTTTTTAGCTGCTTCTTTTTGTGTTAAGATGTTTATTTCGCGATAGAGAAAAGATCCATCTCGACTGCGCATGTAGGAGGCACGGAGGTAAGGGTGAAGTTAGCTGACAAGGTTTTTAGTTTCTCGAGAATATGCTCATAGCTTCTGGTAAGGAGGTTTAGATTAGTTAGGGTACTTTCTCCGCGTGCTATAAGCGCAGCTGAAAGGTAGGCAAGGCTTGCTTTAAGATCCGGGATGGTGATTGAGGCAGGCTTTAACGGAGTTTTGCCCTTCACAATAAGGCTGTGGGGGTGAGAGTGATCGTTATACCTGCAGGTGCGCCCTCCTAGGCATTGCCTAAATGGGGTTATATCAGCGCCCATGGAAAGAAGCGTATCCACATAGCCAAGGCGATTTTCAAAAACAGTTTCATGAACTATTGAGGAGCCATTTGTTTGGGTAAGAAGAGTGACAAATAATGGCTGCCAGTCGGTCAAGAATCCCGGGTGAACATCTGTCTCTATATGCACACCACCGTGTAAGCCGTTTTCCGCGAAGAACTCTATGCCGCCAGGCTGTACGTTAAATGACCCCCCAATTTCCCGTATGGCATTAAGAAGCGTGATAAGGCTTGAGTGGTCAGCGCCTTGGACAAAGATCCTTCCCATGGTACCCAGGGCAAGGGTAGCAAAGAATGCAACCTCAATTCGGTCCGGCTGTATTATATGCTCCACTGGGCGAAACAGTCTGGTTCCTTGGATTGTGATGACACGGTCAACATCCAGGGTGATATTTGCACCAAGCTTTTGCAAGAAAAGCATCAGCTCTAGAATCTCTGGATCGACCGCAGCATTTTTTATAATCGTGGTTCCTTTTGCTGTGACTGCAGCCAGAATGGTATTTTCAGTTGCGCCGACAGAAGGATACGGAAGAGTGATCAGAGCTCCTTTTAATCCTTGAGAAGAAGAGGCATGAACATACCCTTCCATCTTGGTAATCTTCTGGTCGATAGATGCGCCAAGCATGGACAAAGCCTCTACATGGTAGTCTAGAGGGGTTGTGTCAGATGAAAACCCTGTTATAAAGGGAACAGTAATATCCTCATCGGTCCTGCCAAGAAGCGCTCCAACCATAAGAATAGGGACTCTATTTGATCCTGAAAACCGCTGGGGAACGTAGGTTGTCTTGAGCTCTTTGGTCTGTACTTCAAGCACCTTGGCCTGCCGATCCCAGACCCATTCCATGCCAACTTCCTTGCACATGGACAGGGTGGCAGCCACATCACCAACGTCAGGAACATTAAAAAAGGTGCACCGTTTATCTGACAGAAGCGATGCGATGATCAGCTTGGGGGTTGCATTGCGTGCCCCAGCTGTAGAAATCGTCCCTTGAAGAGGTTTCCCACCAACAATACGTAGAGAGTGCATGCCGCGACTCCTTACCGCTTACGCAGGTCCTTTTTCAGCAACATCGTTGACTACAAAATCACCCGTGGTCCTTGAGTAGAGAATGCCAATGTGGCCCCTCGCCTGTATGACATGGGTCGATTTATACTTCGTTTCTCCACCCAATGCAGAAGCTAATGGAGGAACGATCAGATCCGCCTTGGCGCCCACATGGTAGTATTGGGTTGTCTGATCAGCTTCTACAAATTTTTTCAGCCTCTGCAGAAATGGAGAATTGGGCAACATCTCTTTAGCCGATTTGCTCCAAAAAGCTGCAAGATGGGCAACCACTGTCCCCAAGATAGGGGTCCCAAGTGTGATAATCTTTTTCACTTGCGTGTCTTTCGGAGCGATGGACCGGTATTGCTCTGCCACCAACCCACCCATCGAATGGCCAACCAGCACCAGATCTTTTCGCCCAGTTAACTCCTGGATGCGCTCGACCTTCTTGGCTACCTTTTCGGCATACTCTTCAATTGATTTACGAGGGTCTCCCAAATTGATACAAAACACATTCTTATGCCCGGCCTTGCGAAGCCGGTACCAATGGTAGATAAGATTGCTGCTCGAGCCAAGAAAGCCGTGAATCAACAAAATCGGGGTCTCCTTGGGATCGCAGTCGGTTTTTTTCTTGGGTTCATACCGAGTCAAATTCAGAGGCGTCAACAAGACGAGAGGGAAGGCAGAGAGGATCGTCGTCACAACCGACTCAATTTTGTGGACGACAATGAGGGCTGCCTTTTGAATCCCATGCCCCACCTTCTGAAGTCCGTGCTCCGGAGGAAGGGGTCGGGGAGCTGGAGGCGGCACTCTGCCGGCTGAAGGTATATTCATCTTTGTTACTCCACTGTTACTGATTTTGCCAGGTTCTTTGGTTGATCAATATCAGCTCCTCGTTTTTTTGCACAATAATAAGCAAACAATTGACAAGCAACAGCCGCAAGAATGGGCGCCAGCTCATCCCGGGTCTTCGGAATCTCAATGAGTTCATCGGCAATTGTAGCCAACTGCTTGTCTCCTTCAAACGTCAGGCAAATGACAGGACTATGCCGTGCTCGAGACTCCATGACGTTACCAACGACTTTTTCGTACGTCAGGGCATCAGCACACAGAGCAAAGGTGGGACACTTTTCGTTCAGCAGGGCGATCGGCCCATGCTTCATCTCGCCGGCTGCATAGCCGCAGGCATTGATGTAGGCGATCTCCTTTAATTTGAGAGCGCCTTCAAGACAGGTTGGATACATGTATCTGCGGCCAATAAAGTAGAAGTCATTGCACGAAGCATAGGTGTTGGCCAGCTGCTCTAAGCGCGGGGCCAGGGCGAGAACCTGCTGAATCTGCTCTGGAATAAGCTTGAGAGCCGACAGAAACTCCTGACCTTCGGCCTTGCTCATATGCCGCAACCGGGCCATCATCAAGGTAAACAGGGTCAAAACGGTCAGCTGGCTGGTAAACGCTTTTGTCGAGCATACCCCAACCTCTGGCCCAGCTCGTAAGAAGAGCGTAGAGTCTGCTTCGCGAGTCAGTGTTGAGCCCTGGACATTGCAGATGGCGATCACAGTCGCCCCCTTAGCTTTGAGCTCGCGTACCGCAGCCAAGGTGTCAGCTGTCTCGCCGGACTGGCTGATAGCCAGCACCAGCGTGCGCTCCCCGACCACCGGGTCGCGGTAGCGGAACTCGGAGCTGTAATCCACCTCCACCGAGACGCGGGCCAGCTCCTCGATCATGAACTTGCC
>PMZB01000152.1 GCA_003170575.1 Chlamydiia bacterium
ATAATGGACCGTATGATGTGCTAAAGATGACCAAGCTGAACTTATCATTTTATTTTCTCCTATTTAAACAACAATTATTTTACCAATTTTTTTATTTTTGCAAAAGACTTGTTATAGCAAGGGAGGAAATACCAAGGTACAATAGATCTGTCCAATGCAAAAGTTTTTCTTGTAAAAAATCCCAAAATAGCGGATTAAGTGGCGCGTTGATGCAAACGAATGCACGGAACCCGTCAGAAGCCTCTATAAATTTCTCTGTGAAAAAAAGAGAAGTTTTGGCATTATGCTGGGCCATTTTAAAAAATTCTCAACTTAGAGGGTATTTTAGTAGGAATGAAGCCTATAAAAAGCGAACGTTTACGAAAGTTTGAGGCAGAGCTTAAGGACCTAGAGCAGTGGCTTCAGCTAGGCCTTGTCCCCAAAAAGGATCTTGAGCGACATAAAGAAGAGATTCGTCTGCTAAAAGCAAAGATTGAAGAAGAAAAAGAGCGCCTTCAATTCCTCAAAGAAGGAGGAGAGGGTGAAGAATTTATCGTCCCCAAAAGGACTGGTGGAAAGCCTGGGTACGCCGAAGTTCCTACGGTACCTGATATTGATATTCCTGACTCAAACGCTGGGATGACTGAATCAGGCTTTGAGATGGAAACCTACATCACTGAAGAGAACACCACAGTTCACGAAACAGAAGAAGAAGTGTTCGAGTCTGAAGAGGGCGCAGAAGAAGTTGCTGGCGGAGAAGAAGAGGAGGAAGACGAGGAAGAAGAAGACGAATCCTACTTCAGCGACCGCAACCGATGGCGTCGCGGGGGCATTATGGACCCGGATGCTGATGAATGGTAATATCGGCTTAAGCCTTTATATCCACGTCCCCTTTTGCACAAAGAAGTGTCCTTACTGCCATTTCTATTCAATTCCTTCTGCTGAACCGCTACAAGAGAACTTCCTTAAGGCTCTTCTGACAGAGATCGATCTCAGAAAAGAAGCAATTCGTAAAAGCACCCTTGTCTCCATTTATTTTGGAGGCGGTACACCTTTTTTATTTTCCCCAAATCGTGTTGAGAAAGTACTTGAGGCGCTAAAATTCCCTAAGGATATTGAAATCACACTTGAAGCAAACCCTGAATCTGTTACCGAGGAAGCTCTAAAAGCTTATGCACAGTTTGGTATAAATCGGTTAAGCTTTGGCGTGCAATCTTTCAACAGTTCCGAGCTTGCCTTTTTAGGCCGACGCCATACTCCAGATGATGTTGTGAGGGCTATTGACAGTTCAATCACTGCTGGCATTTCCAATATATCAATCGACCTCATGTATGAGCTTCCAAACCAAACCCAAGAGGCCTGGGAATATTCTCTGGACCAAGCCACATCATTACCCATCACTCATCTTTCTTTATATAACCTCATGATTGAAGAGCCATCAGCTTTTTTTCGCAAAAAAGAGGCGCTTGAAAAGTCCATGCCATCTCCAGAAGCGAGCCGGAAGATGTATGAAACGCTTCTCAACAAAACGGCTCAACATGGCTTTTTGCAGTATGAGATTTCAGCTTTTGCAAAAAAGGGGTATGCCTCAATCCACAACCAGGGCTACTGGCTGGGAAGGCCCTTTTTAGGGTTTGGCCCGTCTGCTTTCAGTTTCTATGAAAACACAAGGTTCTCAAACGTTTCAAACCTGACTGAGTACTGCTCAAAGCTCTCACAATGGACTTTACCTGTTGATTTTACAGACTCATTAACCCCTAAAGAAAGATTAAGAGAGCTCCTTGCAGTGGGCTTGAGAATGAATCAGGGAGTGGATCTTCCTTCTTTCCAAGAACGTTGGGGAGTGTTAGATGAATCACTACTTTCCACACTTTCCTGGCTGAAAAAAATTAATCTGCTAACTGAAGAAGAAGGCTGCCTCAAATTAACTGACACCGGAAGGCTTTTGTATGACCAAATCGCCTCAGAGATTATCTAATTTTTTGCTCTCTTTGCAAAGTCGACGAAGTTGGACAGCGTACCTATTATATTCAGCAAGAGGTATAGCAGGAACTCCGCCATAGTCTCCAGGCTTGAGTATGGATTTTGATACGCCAGAACAGGCTGCAACTCTGACTCCATCACAGATTTCTATGTGACCAATCACCGCCACCTTGCCTGCAAGAACCACATGATTGCCTATTTTTGTTGATCCAGCAATACCCACTTGAGAAACGATAATTGAATGACACCCCACCTCTACATTGTGGGCAATCTGCACAAGATTATCGATCTTTGTGCCCTTTCCTATGAGTGTGGATTTAAACCGTGCTCGATCAATTGTTGTGTTGGCTCCTATTTCAACATCATTTGCGATCTCAACATTACCCATCTGCTCAAGCTTTGTTTGCTTGCCTGTGCTATCCGTTGAGTATCCAAAGCCGCAGGAACCAATAACAGCTCCAGGCTGAATAATGACATTATCACCAATCTGAGAATCCTCGCGCACGACTACGTGGGGATGAATTGTAGTATGAGATCCAATTCGACTTCTGGGACCAATATAGACGTGGGAACCAATAAAGCTCTTTTTCCCTATGTGTACGTGTGCGTCTATAACTGCATAGGGACAAAGAGTAACGCCTTCCTCAATCACCGCACTTTTGTGCACAACTGCTGTGGGATGAATGCCAGAAAAGCCGGAAAAGGCTTCAGTTGGAGGCATGAAAATAACCATTGCCTTTTGGAATGCAATGGTAGGGTCTGGATGAAGAAGATATGTGCGGCAAGCTCCTTTTGGGAAGCCAGGAGCCATGATGATGGCTCCAGCTCGAGACTCCATCATCTCTTTGTGATAGCGAGGGTTTGTAAAAAAAGAAACTTCTGAAGCGGTAGCGTGCCCAAGGTCATTGATGCCGCAGATCAATGTTGACCCATCCCCTTCCAGGGTAGCTCCTAAAAGGACCGCGAGCTCTTCTGCACGCATACCTTCCTTCATACTTTGCCTCTTACTTTGTTTTTTCTTTCTCAGCTTTGTCGAACATTTCATCAAGTTTTTTAATTACATCACTCGACACATCGTTTGAGACAACCTTATAAAAGCAGACCTCATCATTAAGAACAAAATCCAACTTTTTTTCCTTTGCAATAGCTTCAGCAGCTTTTCCTATCATCTCATAGAGCTTTTGCATGATTTGATAATGCGCTTGATCCATAGCTTGGTAGTATTGATTTTGTTGTTCGGAGAGGTCACGGCTAAGGGTCTGAAACTTATCCTTGAGCTGTTTTTCTGCGTCAGGCGTCAGGGAATCTAAATATTCATCAGTAAATTTTGGGGCAAGGTCATTGAGCTCTTTTTGTTTTTTTTCAAGGCTTTGCTCCATTTCCTTTCTCTGTAACTCAAATTGAGCTTCCTCTTTCTTCCCAGCCTTTGAATCTTCTACGCATTTTTTAAAACTCACCATTCCGATGCGAGCGGGTTGGACATCTTGTGCAAGGGTCATAGAAAAAAAAGCTCCTGTAAAAATTGCTAAGCAAAAAAATAGTCTGTTCATACATACCTTCTAAAAATTAACTCCAAGAGAGAAGAAGAACCGCTTCTCATCTCTTTTACACTTGTTGTTGAGTGGATACCCCATACCAATGGTCAGGGGAGCAGCTTCAAATATATAAAAATGGATACCATATCCAACAGTTATTTTAATGGGTCCTGCTGTAAAG
>PMZB01000201.1 GCA_003170575.1 Chlamydiia bacterium
GCTATATATTAACTTTGGTTATTATAATCTTTTGTTTAAATACAACAAGGAATCAACAAATGAATCCAATTCCACCTCTTTGCAGTTCATCTATTCCCAGCTCCACTGGCGAGACTATAAGAGAAGCCTCTCAATCTCAATGGGAAACAGAGCTCGAGGCTCTTATCTCAAGACTCGACCAACTCACACCAGGAACATCTGACCCATGCCTCAACACAGATCTGGAAGCGTTTTTTCCAAAACTTCAGCAAAATGGATTTTTCGGCACCCAGACACCCTTGACCTGGGCTATATCAAAAGAAATTGAGTGCTTGGTTTCATGGTTGCTGGAGCATGGCGCACGTGCAGATCAGGAAGATGGCACCAAGAAGACGCCTTTGTCTTACGAAGCAGCCCCCTTAAATCTGGATATAATGGAGCTTCTAATCAGACATATCACTCTCCCTGATAGTGAATTGATACGGCCCAATATATATCTACTCAACCAGCCTAATATCCCTTCCAATTTTCGCGAAATGGTCCATTCTTCCTTGGAAAGGTTAGAAAAAACGAGGAAAGATTCACACCTCGTTTTAATCACATATGATCCTACAAACACCCGAAATTGTCATAATCTTTTTGACAGCACAAGTGCCGGAAAAGGATCCAGCACACTTATTTTCTATTCGGGATTAGAAAGCAGTTATTTTTCTGCTGACGGCACGTCTGTCACTCAACCAAACTTTGTGGGACTTGCTCATGAACTTATGCATGCTCATCATGCTTCTAAGGGAAAGGCTGCCGACCTTGGTACAGAGTGCGATATGATGGTTTGGACACATGACGAAGAATACAAGACCATCGTGGGCTTTCCGTCTAAAAATCCAGCGCGAAAAACCTCAAAAATTACAGAAAACGCCCTTCTCGCAGAGCTCGGTTTACTAGAAAGAATAGGTCATGGATTTCCCCCTCACAACGATAATCAGACTCCTTTTTCTCTAAGGACCCAAGCAACCGCTGAACTGTATCGAAAATTCTGTAGAGAGTTTCATTATCAAGGCCAAGCGCACAATCCGCCTCCCTCACGACGTATCCAAGTTACTCCAGAATATTTCGGAGCTTCAAAGAAAGCATGTCTCCTGCATATTGGTTATTCGGAAAACAAAGGAACGATATCTGTGCTGACTTCACTCAATCTTACCCGTCCTTCAAAGCATTACCTTTGGCTAAACTACGCACGCAACAAATGGCCGCCAGAACTAGAACTAAAGAAAGTCTGCCCACCCTATGCTGATGTCAAAGTATATAGTATGGGCATATACCGCCTGAGTGAAGCAGAAGCAAAACTAGCAGAAACTTCTTGAAATCGTAGGTTATTGAACAAAAGACGTCGGCAGGCAGCCCACGAAGTACTGTAGGCACGCTTACTGAAATCACAGTCTCATAAATTTCAATGCTGTTGCTTTATAATATTTTCTATCAGACTTACAAGATCAGCTGATTTTTTCCACGGAAGAGCTATCCCTCCAATGTGTTTCTGTATCTCCTCTCCTGCATATATGAGGAAGCTGTGAGATGTGTCTGCCGTTGTTTCAATACTTTTTTCCAAGCTATTCCACTGCTGTAATCCTTTAAAAAAATCAGTCCTTACTTCAGAACTACTTTTTATTTCAACAGGGAACAATTTTCCAGCAACATCGATAAGACAATCGACTTCTATTCTTCCATTTTTATCCCTCCAAAAATAGATAGGAGGGCGCTCTCCGCGATTAAAGTACTGTTTGGCTATATCAGCCAAGATAAAATTCTCAAAAATACTTCCCCATGACGGATGAAGGGCAAGCTGCTCTTTTGAAGAGATGCGTAAAAGGTTACATACCAGGCCTGTATCATAAAAATACAGTTTGGGCATCTTGGTTATACGCTTATTAAAATTTTTAAAATGAGGCTCAAGAAGAAAGATAATATAGCTTGCTTCCAACGTAGAGAGCCACCTCTTTGCCGTCGGAACACTTATACCACACACAGTTGCTAAATCAGAAAGATTGAGAAGGTTTCCGACACGCGCGGCACAAAGCTGAATAAATTTTTGGAAGGAAGTTAAATCTCCGACATGGACAAGCTGTCTAACATCTCGTTCCACATAAGTCTGTAGGTATGAAGGATATAACCGTTGAGGATCAAAATGTTCATTATAGAGCCGAGGGTAACATCCACGGAAAACAACATCTTCTACGTTCCCTGTGATAAGGTCGTTTTGTAAAAGTTCGCTTAAAGAAAGAGGAAGCAGAGTAACTAGGCCGACACGGCCAGCAAGTGATTGACTAATAGCTTGATTCATCAAAAAGTTTTGTGAACCTGTAAGTATAAAATAACTTTTCCTCTTCTTTGAGTCGACATCAAGCTGAATATAGGACAAAAGTGATGGGACATACTGAAATTCATCAAGAATGATGCCGTGCTCATTTTCATATGTTTCCAAGAATTTTTTTGGCTCGTTTGTAGCAAATTCTCTCGTTGCCGGATTTTCAAGAGACAGAAACTTGTGCTTTGGATAGTAGAGCTGAACAAGAGTTGTTTTTCCAGATTGTCGTGGGCCAAGAATGGCGATAACTGGAAAGCTAGCATACAATTTTAGAGTTTTGGCAAGCGATCGAGTATACATATGGCACCTTTTTGTGCTATTTTAACTTTCAATATTAAATTAGCACAGGCCTCAGAAAAAAGCACGAAATTTTTGTATGTGAAAAAGTAGGAGACCATAAACTCGTTTAAAGCAACAGTTCATATACCCCGACAAAGGAGGGGTAAGGGACTGTTACTTTTCAAAAAGAAAAATACGGCATTTTACTCAGATTTATGATATTGTTTCTTACCAATAGATTTTGTAAGATGCATTGTTATGTCGAAAATTTTTGTTTGTAATGCTAATACGCATAATTTAAAAAAAGTTTCCTGCTCGATTCCGCATGGATCCATGTGTTGCGTAACGGGAATTTCAGGTTCTGGGAAAAGCTCTTTTGCCTTTGACACGCTTTTTATCGAAGGGCAAAGACGGTATATCCAATCTCTTTCCCATCATGCCAAGAGAATTATTGGAAGTTTGCCCCAGCCCGATGTAGAGTCAATTTCCGGGCTGACGCCGACACTGGCTATTGAGCAAAAGACTTCCGCTGGCAGTCCACGAAGCACTGTAGGCACACTGACAGAAATCTATGATCACCTGCGCGTGCTGTATGCCAAAATGGCCATTCCCCATTGTCCTGTATCTGGGGAGCCGCTTGTTGCCCAAACAAAGAGCGATATCATTTATGCTATTTTCGAAAAATATTCCGGGAAAAAGATGGTGCTTTTGGCGCCATGGGGAAGGGAGCTGAGGGGGACACTCAAAGAACATTTGGAGAAGATCGAGCAGAAAGGGTTTTCCAGGGTATATCTAGATGGCACGAGTTTTTCAATATCATCGCTTTCTCATATTGATCCATCAGCACTGCACACGTTGGAAGTTGTGATCGATCGAGTTGAGGTTTCGGAAGGTCATCGAGAAAGGCTTGAGGAGTCTGTTAGTACTGCGCTTGAGCTTGGGAAAGGAGTGTGTTATCTGGTTGACCCAGAAACTGACGAGCGGGAGCTCTTCTCCGAATCTGCCTATGCGAAAATCTCAGGCAAGTTTTATCCAAAGCTTGAACCGCAAGACTTCTCCTTTAATACACCCTCAGGCATGTGTGAAGAGTGTCAAGGCCTAGGGCTAACCCAAGAATTTATCCTGGAAAAAATCATTGATCCTGAAAAAAGTGTGTCCCAGGATTTTTGTTCAGTAGCAGGCTCCTACAAAACAGTCCACTACGGAAACATATACGACAACCTCGCCCACATCTATTCTTTTTCGCTCGAAACTCCTTGGAAAAAGCTCTCTGAACAGGCCCAAAAAGTGCTTTTGTATGGTACAGAAAAGAAGTGGACCAGGATGGTCTTCATCAATCCAAACACAGGCTCTTCTTGGTCTGAACCTGTCCGATGGCAGGGAATCTTGCACGAAGCACGATGGAAGTACAGCCAAGCAAAGAGCAAGCGGTACAAGCAAAAGATGGAAGAGGTCATGGTCACAGGCATCTGCCCCTCTTGCAGGGCAAGCCGCCTCAAACCCTACCCATCGGCCGCCCGATTTCATGGATTTTCTCTTTCAGAGCTTGCAGCCAAAACAATTGATGATCTGCTCTCCTTTATCTCCTCTCTTACATCGCTTGACCTCACCGAGGAGATAATACGACACATTCGCACAAAGCTTGAGTTCTTGCATAAGGTGGGTGCGGGGTATTTATCTCTGGATAGAGGGACGCTAACCCTGTCAGGCGGCGAGTTTCAGCGGGTGAAACTTGCATCCCATCTTGGAAGTGGATTAACAGGTGTGACATACGTTTTGGATGAGCCATCTATTGGACTGCACCAGCATGACACGCATAAATTAATTGATGCGCTCTTCTCCCTTAAGAAAGGTGGTAACACGCTCCTTGTTGTAGAGCATGACCCCTCAATCATGCGCGCCTCAGACTGGATCATTGATTTTGGTCCAGGCGCTGGTGTGGATGGGGGAAAACTTATTTATGAAGGCTCGCTTTCAAAATTTCGGAACGCTAAAAACTCCCTCACAGCGGACTATCTTTATGGAAAGAAAAAAATTGAACGGATGTTTCCTGACAAAAAGCCAGGGGATGCGTGGCTCAAGCTCAAAGGCACCACGCTTCACAACCTGAAAAAAGACATGCTCTCTATTCCCTTAGGCCTTTTTGTGGCAATCACCGGTGTCTCTGGTTCTGGAAAATCCTCGCTGCTTCTTGACACACTTTATCCCGTGCTCTCCAATAAGCTCATGCGCACAACTATGACGCCAGGGCCGTACACATCCCTTTCAGGAGTAGAGCACCTCGATAAAGTGATTCACATAGATCAATCCCCTATTGGAAGAACGCCTCGATCAAATCCAGCGACCTATAGCGGCGTGTTTGATGATATTCGCTTTCTTTTTGCATCCCTTCCAGAAAGCAAAGCGAGAGGGTGGAATGCTGGACGGTTTAGCTTTAATGTGAAAGAGGGGTCGTGTCCTGTCTGCACAGGCATGGGGCTAGTACAGGTCAATGTGGATTTTCTGGAAGAGACGTGGGTCGAGTGCCAGGAGTGTAAGGGCAAGCGCTTTGACAATGAAACCCTTTCCATCAAATACAAAGATAAATCGATCCACGATGTGCTCTCCATGACCTGCAAAGAGGCTCTTTCTCACTTTTCCGCTATTCCCCCCATAAAAAAGGGTTTGGAGATTCTCTGTAGGGTAGGCTTAGATTACTTGCAGCTAGGGCAATCCTCCACGACCCTTTCTGGGGGCGAAGCACAACGACTTAAAATCGCAAAAGAACTTGCTCGGCCAGCTACAGGAAAAACACTCTACCTTCTTGACGAACCGACCACAGGGCTTCACTTTCACGATCTATCGCGCTTACTCAATGTTCTGCATGAGCTTGTAGATAGAAAAAACACTGTGCTTGTGATTGAGCACAATATGGATCTTGTCAGAACTGCGGATTGGATTATTGACCTTGGCCCAGGAGCTGGCGTGGATGGCGGGCATATTATTGCTCAAGGAACGCCGCAAGAGCTTGCACAGCTTGACACACCAACAGGCAAAGCACTGCGCTCTGCTACAAAAGAGGTAAAAGCATATACCGCCCGCCCGTCAAAAGAGCTTCCCACAATCACTTTAAGGGGC
The DNA here is from genome assembly GCA_003170575.1 of Chlamydiia bacterium. Lineage (GTDB taxonomy): Bacteria > Chlamydiota > Chlamydiia > Chlamydiales > FEN-1388 > FEN-1388. Next base: position 5,741 of record PMZB01000201.1, read on the forward strand.
GCACGCCAACACAATTTGAAAAACCTTAATCTTTCACT
>PMZB01000197.1 GCA_003170575.1 Chlamydiia bacterium
GAATAGTTCTTCTAAAACGAATACGCCAGAGATAGAAGGTAATCAACCGTTGTGCGTCGGACTTTTTTGAAACGGAATCTTTCTTCAGTGGATCCATGTTCAGAAACACGGGAATAGCCATCATGCCCTATAAATTCAGAAAAACGAGCTCCTAGAGCAATCTCAAGGTTCTTTATGCAGGAATAGTGCAAAGTAACGTCGCCTTGTTGTCCATATGTGTTGCGCTCTCTTGATTTATCCTTAATCCTGCTGTGGACATGTTCAAAGTGGCTTTTATTCGTGAAATGCATGGGGTAGAAAAATGCGTACCCAAATTCAAGTGCGAAAGAGGAAAACACAGGTTTTTTGAGCCGTAGATCGATGAAAGGAGATGCCCAGCTTGCCTTGGTAGTTGCATGCATATCATGAAACTTTCTATGAGTGTCAAGAAACTGGGGAGCTCCAGGGTAGTTTGGGTGTTCTCCGCGTATGGTAACGTCGCCCTTTTTCAACGTATACTTTTGCAGAAAGTATGCAGCCCCAAGACTTGGTGTGAGCGTAGCATCCTGATACACGTGGAAGATGCGGCCTATTTTAAGAGAGCTGTCAAAGTTATAGTCCCCATGAATCTTTGCATGCATGTGGGCGATTTCCTGCTTCGGACCTTCTTCTGAACGGATGCGCTCCCTTGCTTTTCCGTGGAAAACATCTCCATAGACAAGATCAAGGCAGCCGACATAATCTCCTGCGCAAATAGTTCCCTTCAACCCACTTAAGTAGATCCTTTTGCTATGTAAATCGGCCTTAGTCTGCGCATGTACTCCTTCATGCTTTCTTGAAGCTCTCCACCGGAGATGATCGTGTCGTATACCTTGAGTGACCTCAACTTTGGTTTCTAAAGCTGATGCCTTCTCAACTGGGCATGCAGTTAAAATAAGCAACAGGGGCAGCGCGTGCCAAAGAACAAATTTTCTCATACAACCACTTCCACAAAAAGGGTGAAAAAAATCCTTTTAACCATGTTGTAACGGATGGTAAACCTTCAGATGAGTTAAAGACAAGTCTTGAAACTCTTACATATCGGCTCATTAGAATTTCGCTTATCAACCCTATTCGAAAGGAGAAAGTTCTGTTTGAAATTTTTTAAGAAAACCAGATGATGGTTCATAACGCTAAATTGCCATTTCCAGGAGCGTTGCCCATTCTTCAGGGAGTCAAATAACATTGCTGAGAAAAAGCCGCCAATAGGCTGGTCCTTATAAAATATCCCATAAGAAGAATCTGGCGAGGAAGAAGAAGAGCCCATGATGTACCCTTTGGCATGAAGGAAAAGGGATTTAGCGTGTGTAAACTTGTTTTTAAAGTTGTCTCTTTCTTTGATTAATTTTGTTTCATGTTGATAGGTGAACACTTTGTCATAACAATCGAAAAAGGAAAGGACCAGTTTTGGCTTTGCTGTACGCAGTTTTTGGGTGATCTCCTTTTGGGGGAGTGTTCGATCCACCAAACACATAGAGGGTCTTTTCGATCCATTTTCCCAGACACCTTTTCCTACATAATAGAGAAAAATGATGTTTTTCTTACTCTTGGGAATAGAATTTACCCATCTTGCTATTTTCTTTTTGGACGTTTCTTGGCCAGCGAAATTTTGCATATGCAAACGCGTGCCAAGACGGCTAGAAATTTCCTGAAGATGTCTTTGCATTGTACTTGCGTCTTGCTCATACATTACCGAAAGTGGTGACGTATGGGGATCTGTGACAATGAGCGCATACAGATTCACAGTCTCTTTTGCGCATAACGCTAAGGTTGGGATCAACAACAGAGAGAAGCAAAAAGATAACAGCTTCATACACCCTCTTTGCGCTTGATGGGCCATTTTCGAAAGTACTATGCATCCCATCCAGCTGAAAGTCAAGGACCTGCGGATAAAAAATTGGTTATATTGTAAATGGTGAGGCGTGTTATACTCTGAGCTTATTCTTGAAGGCAGAGACGGGAGTTTTTATATGGTCCAAGCGAGTCAACTGATTGCTGGCATGACGATAAGAGTTGTTAAAGAGCCCTATCGGGTGGAAAGTGCTGTTAAGGTCGGCGGGCCTAAAGCAAATCCCTTTATGAAGTGCAAGCTGCGCCATTTGCTCGACAATAAGGTGATAGAGAAGAACTTTAGGCTGAACCAGGATATTGAAGAAGTGAGCATGGAAGAGAGGCGCATCGAGTATCTCTATCCTGAAGGGAAAAATCATATTTTTCTTGATCTAGGAACCCTTGAGCTTGTCAAGGTTGATGGATCAATTGTTGGCAAGAAATCTCATTACTTAAAAGAGGGAGTGGAAGTAAAGGGTGCAGGGTTTGGCGCCACAATCTTTTCCTTGGAGCTTCCGCAATTTCTTGAGATTATGGTAGCTTCTGTTTCAGAGAAGGGGGGAGTGCGAACGGCAAAACTAGAGACAGGCGCCGAGATTGAAGTCCCTCCATTTATTGATGTGGGCGATGTTGTAAAGATTGATACAAAAACTGGAGACTATATACAAAGGGTGTAAAGGTAAGGGGAGGTTTCATGGAACAAAAACAGATTAACCAGCTCATGATTGCTATGGGCCGGTACGGCATAAAGAAGCTTTCTCTTAAGAGGGAAGATTTTGAAATCTCCCTTGAGCGAGAAGAAGCAAGAGGTGTGAAAGCTGCTCCAGAGATATCAGAAACAAATCCCTTAAGAAGAGATATAGAAGAGCACCTTGCAACGAGTGCAAGGAATGTAGAGGAAGGGTTGGAGGAGATTCCCTCTTCTAAAGCTGAGGAAAAAAGCCTCTTCATTACTTCTCCCATGGTAGGAACATTTTACCGCGCTGCTTCACCGACTGACATGCCCTTTATAAAGCCAGGCGATAAAGTGGATGAAGAAACTGTTGTGTGCCTCGTTGAGGCCATGAAAGTCATGAACGAAGTAAAAGCTGGAGTGAGTGGAACAGTAGTTGAAGTACTGGTCGAAAACGCTCATCCAATTGAGTTTGGCTCTAAACTTTTCCGAGTAAATCCAGAACACTAAAATATGCGCAAAGTATTAGTAGCAAATAGAGGTGAGATAGCAGTCAGGGTCATACGAGCATGTCATGACTTAGGGTTAGATACGGTTGCTGTCTATTCTCAGGCCGATGCCGAGGCTCTTCACGTGCTCCACGCAGGGGAAGCTATCTGCATTGGAGAAGCGCCATCTCATAAATCTTACCTGAAAATTCCTCATATTCTTTCTGCCTGTGAAGTGACAGGGGCTGATGCAATTCACCCTGGATATGGATTTTTAAGCGAAAATGCTAATTTTGCCTCTATTTGCAAGAGCTGCGGCGTTGTATTCATAGGGCCTTCTGCAGAAACTATAAGCTTGCTTGGAGACAAGGCTCAGGCGAAAAAGACAGCACAGAAGGCAGGCTGCCCCACTATTCCTGGTTCGGATGGTGTTGTGCCATCAATGACAGAAGGGCTTGCTATTGCAAAACAGTTAGGCTTTCCAGTTTTTGTGAAAGCTGTTGCTGGCGGAGGCGGGAAGGGGATTCGTGTAGTACATACAGAAGCTGATTTTGAGAAGCATTTTTTAGCGGCTCGTGCTGAAGCGGGGATCAGTTTTGGCAATCCTGATGTGTACATTGAGAAAATGATCCATAACCCGCGCCACATTGAAATTCAGATTGCAGGGGATAAATGGGGAAATTTTGTCCATTTGGGAGAAAGAGACTGCTCTATTCAGCGGCGGAGGCAAAAGCTTATTGAAGAGTGTCCTAGCCCGGTTCTTACCCCAAAATTGCGTCAAGAGATGGGTGAAGCGGCTATCCGCATTGTAAAAGAGGCAGGCTACTATTCGGTGGGCACGGTAGAGTTTCTTCTTGATGAAAAGAAGAATTTCTACTTTATGGAGGTAAATACTCGCGTCCAAGTAGAGCACACAATCACAGAAGAGCTAACAGGGATTGATATTGTCGCGCTCCAGATCCGGATAGCAAGAGATGAAGTTTTGCCCTTTAAGCAAAAAGATATTCGTTTTGATGGGCATGTGATGCAGTTTCGCATCAATGCTGAAGATCCAGCAGAGAATTTTCTGCCCTCTCCTGGGCGGCTTGATTTTTATATTGCTCCTGGCGGGCCTCACGTTCGCGTAGACAGCGCCTGTTACGCAGGCTATACAATTCCACCACACTATGACTCCATGATCGCAAAGCTTATTGTTTCAGGAAAAGACCGCTCTGAAACCATTCGAAGGGCTATTCGGGCTCTTTCTGAATTTCATATTGGCGGAATCAAAACAACGATCCCGTTTCATCTAGATATACTAAGGCAGCAGGCATTTTTAAAGGCTCAAGTGGATATTGGCTACGTTGATAGGCTTCTGGCCTCTGGTTACAGTTTTGGCCAATCAAAAGAGGACTAATTGTTGTGAAAGGAATGACTGCCTTTGGGGCGGCGAAAAAGCAAGATGACAAGTTTCAAATCAGCGTCGAAATTTCTTCCGTTAACAGGCGTCATGCTGAACTTGTGGTGAAATTGCCGCCTGGATATCAAGAGTTGGAGCAAATTATCCGAAAAGAGCTTTTGGAAAAGATTGGACGAGGCCAAGTCACGGTATCGATAGATATCACGATGTGTGATCTTGCAGAGATCAAATCCACGATCAATTGGCCTTGGATAAATGCTCAAGCAAGCATTATTCATGAAATTGGAGAACATCTTGGCGCGACAGTCAAACCGGACCGGATTGCTCTGGAGCTTTGGAAACTCTCTCTTTTGCACAGCCAAGAAAAAGATTGTACAGGGGTAACATCGCTACTTCTTCAAGTACTCCAAGAGGCATATCTTGCATTTGATGCGCAAAAAAAGGCTGACGGTGCTTCTCTTGAAAAAGACTTCACTGCACGCATCAGCATACTGCGGGCCTATGCTCAAAAAATTACAGCTCTCACCTCTTCCCAGGTCGAGGAGATACGTAAGAAAATAACTTCCCTTCTTAAAGAGGTTGTTTCCGAGCCTTTTACATCAGATGAGCGAGTTATGCGCGAAGTTGTTCTTCAGGCAGATAAAGCAGATGTGAGCGAAGAGTTGGTCCGGATAGAGCATCACTTGCAACATTTTGACAAGGTCATTTTGGAGAAAAAGCCCTGTGGAAAGCTTTTGGAGTTTATTTTGCAGGAGCTCTTGCGTGAGTTTAATACACTAGGATCAAAAACTGTGCTTTCCGAGGTTTCTACGCTGGTTGTTCTAGGGAAAACGGAATTAGAGAAAATACGGGAGCAGGTGCAAAATGTGGAATAGCGATCTTTTAGAAAAGATGGCGCGGGGCAAGCTTTTTGTTCTTTGTGCTCCTGCTGGGGCAGGAAAAACGACCCTTGTCAAGCAGTTGCTTGAGAGCTTCCCGAATCTTAAAACATCTCCTTCCTATACAACGCGTCCTAAGAGAGAGGATGAAGTAGATGGAAGAGAGTACCACTTTGTCTCAAAACAGACCTTTTTGCAAAAAAAGGCTTCTGGGGACTTTTTGGAGACAATTGAGCTTCATGGAAACTTTTATGGCACGTCAAAGTCTGAGATCGAGTCATTACTGGATTCAGGTATGCATGTGCTTTTAGCAATCGATACGCGCGGAGCGGTTGCTGTCAAGAATCTTTTTGACCCAGTCCTCATTTTCCTCAAAGCTCCTTCTTTTGAAGTACTGCGTGAACGGCTTATCAAAAGGGGATCTGAAGATGCCAAACAACTTGAGGAACGACTTGAGTGGGCGAAAAAAGAATTAGCTGAGGAGAAAAAATTTCACTATAGCGTTATAAATGATTCTTTGGAAAAGGCTTTTTCTGTGCTTGCGTGTATACTAATTGCCGAAACCCATCGAAACTAAGGAGAACTATGCAACAAAAAAAATATAACTATGATGAGGCACTCACCAATGAGCATCTTCTTGGGCAGTTCCCAAGTCAATTTGATCTAGTCAATAGAGCCATAAAGATAGGGGATTATCTGGTCACTTCTGGGAAGGCATTTACTAATTCCTGGCCTGACAACATACCTGCAGCGGTGCTTAAGAAAATGGCAGAGGAAGGAGTCGAGAGGTTGGAAAAAGAAGTGTATATATAAGATGAACATAGAGCAAACCGGGATTCACACAATTATCGTACTCTTCCTTTCAATAGTCCTTATTTTTGGTATTCTTTTTTGCCTTTTGTGGACTGGGTGGAAGCGGGAAGCCAGGCGAGGAGATACGTGTCCCTATTGTGGAGGGCCTATGCGGTTAGGCATAGATGTTGCCTCCTCCCTTGCTTCGTATGTCAATGCATACCTTCAAGAGCAAGAACAGCCAGATAACCCAGACATAGATTTTGGGAATGCTGCTTATTGCCCTCAGAGCGGAAGAATTTTTCCTAACTGCGTGCATGCAGGAGAACAGGTGGCTCTTTCTTGGGACTTTATCAAGAAGCGGTATAAAGGCGCTTTTGTTTCCTGGGGGTCGCTCACAGAAGAAGAGAGGGGAGTTGTGAAACTCTTGCATGAGACTGTGGAGGAGTTCCAGACAGAAAAAAGCTCATATAAGCTTCGGCCAGAAGATGTGGAGGGTGAATATGTGGTTATGGCTCCCGGACCGCTCTATATTGATAAAGCCACAAGGGTACTGATGGGATGGAAAAAAGTTCCTGGAACATACTTTGAGGTACTTGTAGTACAAAAACCAAAATTCCAAACGATTGAGGAGACGCTCTAAAGAATATGAAAAAACAAAAAGTACTGATCACTGCCGCCCTTCCCTATGCAAATGGTGCTATCCACTTTGGCCACTTAGCAGGAAGCTATCTTCCAGCAGATTGTTACGCACGATTTCAAAGACTTATTGGCAATGAGGTTTGTTTCATTTGCGGATCGGATGAGTATGGCGTTGCAATACAGATGAGCGCTGATCTTGCAAAGAAGACTCCTCAGGAGCATGTGGACCACTTTCATACAGTTAATAAAGCGTTGTTTGCCGCTTTGGGCATGTCTTTTGATCACTATTCGCGCACCACGTGGCATGGGCATAGTGAAACTACGATTTCGTTTTTTGAGACTCTTTTGAAAAATGGGTATATTGAGAAAAAGGAGTCGGAGCGCCTGTTTTGCGAGCAGGATAATCAATTCTATGCTGACCGTTACGTTGTTGGGACATGCCCTTCATGCGGCTATGAAAATGCTCGAGGCGATGAATGTACCTCCTGCGGCGCAAGCTACGAGGCAGAAGACCTAAAAAATCCCCGTACTAAAATTGGAAATAAACCTCTCCAGAAACGTCCAACGACACACTGGTACTTGCGCCTTGATCTATTTAAGGACAAGCTCCTTGCTTGGCTTGGCAGTAGAAGCTGGAAACCGAATGTTGTTAATTTTATTAAGAAATATATCCAGGATATACGTCCAAGGGCAATTACCCGAGATATGAAGTGGGGGATTCCTGTCCCTTTGCCAGAAGCTAAAGGCAAGGTGTTTTATGTGTGGTTTGATGCGCCAATTGGATATATCTCTGCCACAAAAGAATGGGCAGAACATATTGGTGATCCTGACAGATGGAAAGAGTTTTGGCTGGATCAAAACACGAAGCTTGTACAGTTTCTTGGAAAGGATAATATCCCATTTCATGGGGCTATATTTCCATCGATTCTTATGGGGCAGGATCTGCCTTATAAGCTTGTAGATGAGATGCCAGCGAACGAGTTTTATAACCTTGCTGGACGTCAGTTTAGCAAGTCTGAGGGCTGGTATGTGGATCTCTCCGAATTTTTAGGAAAATATTCGCCAGACCAGCTTCGCTATTGTATTGCAGCCAATGCTCCCGAAACACAGGATTCTGAATTTACCTGGAGAGATTTTCAATCTCGATGTAACGCAGATCTTCTTGGAAAACTAGGAAATTTTGTTCATAGAACGCTTGTGTTTGCCAAGAATTTTTGCGGCGGCCTCACTCCAGAAACAAAAAATCTCACTGCAGAAGATAAGGAGTTTCTAGTTTCCTGTGAACGGCTTGTGAATGAGGCCAAAGAGTCCTATTCTCAATTTCGCCTTCGAAAAGCGGCGCAAACTCTGATGGAGCTCGCGCAAGTAGGCAATCAATACTTTGATGCAAAAAAGCCTTGGGCTGATGCCAAGGACGAAAGCACGCAGCAGCTTATGAAAAATACAATCGGCTGCTGTATTGAATGTGTCAAATTGCTTGCACTTGTAGCAAGCCCAATTATGCCCCGAGTGTCGGTTGATATTCTTCGGCAGTTAGATCTTGATGAAGCCTTTAAACCACTTTCCTGGGATGAACAAGCCGCTTTCCAAATTCCTTCAGGGCTACCCTTGAGAGAACCGCAACACCTTTTCCGTAGAATTGAGGATGAGGAAATTGCTGTAGAAGAAGCGAAGCTACAAAGTCATGGAGTCCAAGAAGAGGCAGTAAACACTATCTCCATAGATGAGTTTCGAAAGGCAAAGCTTGAGATTGTGGAGATTATCGCTGCAGAGCGTATCCCCAAAAGTAAAAAGCTTCTTCGCCTCCAAGCCCTTACAAGCCAAGGACAGCGCCAGATTGTTGCAGGCATTGGCGGCACATTTACCCCTGAAAGCCTTGTAGGCAAGCGTATCGTTGCCTGCCTCAACCTTGAGCCATGCAAGCTCATGAATACAGAAAGCCAGGGCATGATCCTTGCGGCCGAGCACGAAGGCCAGATC
>PMZB01000320.1 GCA_003170575.1 Chlamydiia bacterium
AACTTGGACGATACCTCAGTCCAGAGTTTGAACAACTTCTTTGTTTGTTTCACCTTCTTCTTCAGGACAAGGGGAGCTTGGATTGTATTTGGCAAACAAAGAGGTTTCCCTTCCCACGGCGCCTTATTCCTGAAGAGCACTCCCGTTTCTTAAAGATGGAAAGAGAAGGGTTAGGTAGCCAAAAAAAGATTTTACAAGCCCTGTGCGTGTTATCTCCCGAAGAAACATTCGATGATCTTATGCACTGCTGTGATACTCCCCAGAAATGGCTTCCTGTTGCTACTGAACTCGCTGCCATGCGAATGAATGTATTGAATGGTCTGCGACCAGTACATCAAAAAAGAAAGCATAAGGAACAAGAACAACTGAAAGCACGTGCAAACTTTGCGCTCATGGAGACTCATCCGCCCGGTATCACAAGTTTTTATAAAAGTTGTGTGGACATGTACTTTCAGACAAGTGCATTTCCTTTTTTAGTACGTTGGCTACATAGTCGTACAGGACAGGCAATCGAAAGCCTTGCTTCATATGGGTTACCAGATGAATTTCATTTATGGTTTTCCGAAATAAATATTGTGCGATTAGAATCTCTACTTGATTATGCGCAATCTTGTTTTCGGAGTAAAGCATCAACGAGCGATGTGGGAGCGCAGTCCAAACACATTGTGAGGGAAGTCTGCCAACGTATGCAATTAGGAAAGCCCAAGGCAAAAGAATTGCAAAATATCTTTTGTGGCTTCTTGAATTCCTTAGGTCAGCTCAAAAATACTATTTCAAATGGTTGCTCTGAATTATTCAAATGTAAGAGTTTGGATCGTTTTCTTCAGGAAAATGCTAATGTTGATAATATGAGAAATCAAAACTTCATAGTTATAGATTGGCTTGCGACTCAGTTTTCTGGGAATACAGCACTCTTGCATCATCTAGAAAGTTTTTTATCAATTCACAAAGCTTTTACTGATGCTCTTCGCAAATTTTTGCACGCTAAAAGCTTTCCCAGGCCCTTAGCTAAAAAAGTATTGGAAGCGATAGTCTTACGTTGTTCAAACTCTTTTTTTTCAGATGATCATGAGGCTATCATAGCCTTGAAATTATATTCGGAGCAAAATGCGTTATTGATGGCCTCTCCCAGAGGCGAAAAAAAGATTCCACTTGGATTTGATGAGTCTCTTATTTGTATGCTTCGAGCAGTGCAACAAGAGCTATCCCTTGAACTCCCAGAGAGTTTCGAAGATGCTGCTTTGAAAGAAGAGCTTTCTCTTCCAGACCCTGAAACCCAAGTGAAAAAAGAGCTAGAAATTGATTTTTCTTCGTCGTCTCCCTCAAGTACTTCTACTGACAGTTCTGAAATCGAAACAGATCTTGCGGCTGAGCTTGAAGATGTGGATGCTGTAGCAGAAAAAGTCGCACATATAACCCTTTCCTCTCCCCCTAAAACCCTGACCACAAAGATGCCAGAGCAGGGTAGTGGAAGAAAAAAGCTTAAAAAACAAAAGATACAAAAAACAACTTCACCTATCTCCGAAAAAAAACCTTCTGTAATTGATGAACAGAGAGAGATAGCCTTGCCTCTTTACTGGCGGCAGTATTGCGATCCAAACAAGCTCATTAAGCTAGCGGTGAGCGCTGGGTTCACTGCTGTTCGAACTAAAGGATCTCACCACGAATACATAAGGCACGTTGAAAATGAGCCTCCTGTATGTATCACAATCCCTTATCACCCTTCCCAGGACATTCATCAAGGGCTTGCACGAAGTATTGTAGGACAGATTTTGAAATTTAATGTGATTGAAGAGGGGAGCAGGTAATGGTAGGAGCTATACACTGTTTGGCTGATCTTATTTCCTTTTCCCATCAGGTTCTTCCTGTGTTGGAATCGCAAGCTTTAGCCTCGCTTTCCCTTAAACGAGCGGTCAGAGTTGCAGAAGAACTTATTGCTACAAGTAGTCTTGCAGTAGTGTCTCCTGAGCACATCCAAAGAAGTGACAAGGAGTTTTTGGAACGGTTCGCGCAGATAATAAAGGTGGACGAAGATTTAGTATGGGAAAAATTAACAACAGATTTAAAGAATGCTCTTCAAGAAGCTCAAAATGCACAAAATCCTCTAGCTGCGATACAAGAGGCATATACTGCCATTGAAAAATTTTTATGAGCTAAAATGGAATCAGCTCCTCACTATCTACTTCCTCTAATTCGTTGCGAATTTCTGTTCCATGCAATCTCTTATCATTCATATCATTTCTTCAATATTTGCTTGGCCGATGAGTTGTTTTGTTTTTTCTCAGATTCATTGACATGGAACTTTCTGATTGGTATTGTCTTTGGGCCAACTTCACAGAGGGAGGGGAGAAGTTCACCATCCCGTGTTTGCGAAGTTGGATAATCATGGGTTCATTTTTTTAATATTCACCGACATGAAATAGTAAAACTTGTGGAGATTTCTTTATGAGTGCAGTTCAGCCCTCTAGTTGCGCAAGTGTGGAGCAAGTACAACGACCTCCTGCGCATGAGGAGGCAGCAGCACCTCAAAATCCATCATCAGTTCAATCCGCAAGTTGCGCAAATACGAGTCAGATACAACAGCCACAACAACTGCCTTCACAAAGGGGGGTACAAGAACGACATGATTCTTCCTCCTGGTGTGGTAGGGCAGTGAAAGTGGTTTCTACTACGGTTAAAAGCGCATTAGTAGGCTTAGTTTTCTGGAGTGTGCCAGTTGCACTTTGGTGTACACCGGTGGAGACCAAAGAGGGGTTTTCTTGCTATGGTCGGTTTCCTATTACATGTAAGTATTTTTTAAATTCTCCCGTTGGTTTTCCCGCTTGTGTGGGGATTTCCTCGTGGTTTTTGTCAGGTGCTGGAATGTCTAGAATTAAAAAAGTTGGATTTGTGGCGGGATCCTTCTTTTTCATATATGGGACAAAGTATTTGATACATAGGTTCGGATTTTAGAGGTTGATATGGCTGGGTTATCGTGTGGCATTGTTGGACTGCCGAATGTTGGGAAGTCAACGCTTTTTAATGCGTTAACCTCTGGGCATGCTCCTGCGTCCAACTATCCTTTTTGTACAATTGATCCTAATGTAGGTGTTGTCGAGGTTTTTGATCCCAGATTGGAAGTGCTTGCAAAGCTTTCTAAGAGTGACAAGATCGTATATGCGACAACTGAGTTTGTCGATATTGCAGGCCTAGTAGAGGGAGCTTCTAAGGGCGAGGGATTGGGCAACGCCTTCTTGTCCCACATTCGCGATACTGATGCCATCGTTCAGGTTGTTCGCTGCTTTGAGTCAGAGGACATTGTGCACGTGCGCGGACGGTTGAACCCTGTTGAGGATATTGAAATCATCAACCTAGAGCTTGTGTTAGCAGACCTTGCAACGTGCGAAAGCAATCTGTCAAAGATAGAGAAACAGGCGAAAATAAAAAAAGAGCTCCAAGAAACAGTACATCTTCTCCAGCGCGTCAAAGAGCATCTTGACAAGGGATTGCCTGTGCGAGCCATGGAGCTTACCCACGAGGAATCTGTTGTTCTTTCTACCTACCGATTTTTGACGGCAAAGAAGGTTTTATACCTTTGTAACATTGCTGAGGAAGATCTTGGGAAGGAGAATGTCCCTCTAGTAGAACAGGTAAAAGCGTATGCAGCAAAAGAGGGCTCTGAAGTCCTTGCTGTGTGTGCGAGTGTAGAAAGCGAGATAGCGCAGCTTCCCAAAGAAGATCGTCCAGCTTTCCTTGCCACGTTAGGCTTGAAAGAATCCGGGCTCACGCGCTTTATTAAAGCCTCTTTTCACATGCTTGGGCTTATTGCGTTTTTAACCACTGGTGAGATGGAGACCCGTGCATGGACCGTTGTGAGGGGCGCAACAGCAGTTGATGCTGCAGGCAAGATCCACACAGACATCCAAACAGGTTTTGTGCGTGCTGAAGTTATTGCCTATGAGGACTTTGTGGCTTTCGGAGGTCGTGTGGGTGCAAAAGAAGCAGGAAAAGCACGCGCCGAAGGGAAGGACTACATTGTCAAAGATGGCGACGTGATCCTTTTCCTGCATAGTCATTAAGAGGTTCAAAGCTTTGTCTATCCCACTTTTTATCACATGTCTTTCTGGCTTAGAAGAAGTTTTGCAGGAAGAGCTTACAACCCTTGGGTTTTCCTCAAAAAAAGGTGGGGGAGGAGTGTGGGCGCCGGCAGACCAATTTTCCGACGTCATGTTTCTTAATTTGCATCTGCGCACAGCTTCCAGAGTGCTGCTTCCCCTTTTTGATATTGAAACGCCCACCAAAGAGCGGTTTTATAAAGCAATTTACGATGCTGATCTTGTTCCTTATTTTCCAGAGATGCGTTCCTTTTGCATTGACGTGCCCTTCGCAAAACATCGGGACTTTAATAACACTCATTTTGTTGCTCAACTTGCTAAAGATGCTCTTTGCGATCGCCTCAAAAAAGAAAAAGGCTCACGACCATCTGTAGATACGAAAAATCCTGAAGTGCGTTTTTCCACCATTTTGATGCCAAATAAAGCCGTGTTTTATTTTGACACGTCCGGGGAAGCCCTTTTTAGGCGCGGATATCGAACTGATTCAGCCGAAGCGCCAATCAAGGAAAACCTTGCGGCTGCACTTCTTATGCTTGCAGGGTTTAAGAAAGAAGACTCGCTTGTAGATCCCTGTTGCGGTACAGGCACATTTCTCATTGAAGCTGCGCTTATGGCAACAAATACCCCTCCAGGCTTTTTCCGCAAACGGTTTGGGTTTTTTGCACATCCTGTATTTCAAATGAGCAGTTGGGAAAAGATGCGCGAAGATGCGGCTGCGAAGATTACGGATCCGGTCGCACCTATTTATGGAATAGAAAAAGATACTCGTACCTATATGCATCTGAGAAAATCCATTGCTCAGGCAAGTTTCAATAAGGTAATCACCACGTTTGAGGGGGATTTTAAACAAATCCTCCTTCCAACCTCCCTCTCATTTCTGATTAGTAACCCACCCTTTGGCGTGCGTTTAGGTCGAGCCCATCAGCATGAAGAGCTTTACAAAGACCTTGGCTCCTTCATCAAAACCTCCCTCTCGCGCCCAGCCACTGCAGCTGTTTTATCTCATTCAATCCATTTGTTGCAAAAGATTGGAATTCAGCCAATAAAAACAATACCACTTTCACATGGCGGTTTAGACTGCTTTTTTTCTG
>PMZB01000138.1 GCA_003170575.1 Chlamydiia bacterium
AAGATGGGTAGCGTTGACGCTTATGCATTAGCGCAGGTACACACAATTATTTTTAAAGATAACTCGCTGAAAAGAGAGGGGGAAATGCAGCCTACCCTTTCTGCTGATGCAGAACAGATTTTTCAAGTTCTTGGAATTCCGATGGAAAGGGGTGTGTTGTTGAAAACGGAATGTCGTGCCTGAATTTTTGGATATAACTCGCTCATTCACAGGCACTTAGGAATGTCACTGTCAAAGTCGGGAGTAGCCGCTATGACCTCCCCAGAACACGTCTTGAGCCTTTTTCAGAATCTTGCCTCCAACCTTTTCCGCCTTTTCCAGAACCTGTTGGACTTCAGGCTTTAAAGCCAAGATCCTCATAAAATTTTCTCGCCTGCGCGATTTCACTAACTCCCAAAGTAATAACATTCACTCTTGGTTCTATGAGAACCTCCTTAACCGTCCACAGTAATACATGCGTCATTCCTGTTCTGTAGCAGTTCCCATTTTTGATACCTCAAAAAAGAAAATAGAATAGCAGTGAGTCGGCCAAGTTCCTAGCCAGCCTTCCAGGGTAATTTCTTCGCCCCGTCTTTTTTCAAATTGACATTCAAGTTCACCGCTTGCAGCTAACTGAATTGAATCGAGGTGATCTTTCCAATCTTCTATAACAGGACGAAACTCTTCAGGTATAGTTTCAAATACCCCACTCTCTCTTAAAAATTTCTTAGATTGATTATCAGGTTCTAAAAACCACCTTTCTGAAGGACTATCACCATTATTCAAATCTTCATAATTTGGTGCTCCCGGCATAGTGCTGTGATAAACCTTACCTGTGAGTTGTATAAGAGGACACCCATTCAGAAAATATGGCTCCTTCGCATCAGCAAAACCAATAATCACCATGAACAATACAACTTTTAACATACCATGTCTTTAAATGGGGTTTCATGGGGAAAAGGTCGCAGGTAAACTTGTTTGGAACGATGAACAACCACAGCTCGTAACTTTTGATTTTCAGCTAATTCGATAGCTTGTTCTCGTGAAATCCAATTTTTCTCAAATTGATCGAGAACCAAAAAGTTGGTAATGCAATGGTTATGCATTTTGACAGCAACAATTTTTTGAATCGGTTCATATAGCTCACCCTCTTCCCAAGGATGCCATCCTTCGTAATTTTCCATCTTACTGATTAACATGTTGAATTCATCAGGGTTAAGGGACTCAAGAGTTCGGTTCAAGTCTAAGTTTGTTGATTTCTTCAAGAAATTGCGATATTCAATAGCTTCTTTAGTGTCAGGTTTGCCGTCCTCAACCCCAGTATACTTTCTCGGGAGTTCGTCCAATGTAAGCTCGATATACCTAGAGCTCTTAAGAAGAGCCATCATAGCCGATCGACCAACCTCATAACTAGGAAAAATCGCAAAGGTATATGTCCTCTCCTTGCCATTCTCATCAGTAATAGTATATGAAGCAGATCCTATCGCCCCATACTGTCGCGAGTGTGGACCAATGCTTAAATTGCCAGGATTATTATGGCGCCAAGCCTTCGAACCCAGCAAAGATCCGGATGTTGGATCCTTCCTACGAGTCATTTTGTTTCCTTGCTTATCATAGAAAACAATTGAAAGACCTTCGCCTTTTTCTGCTTTAATCCATTTGGCATCTGCCGGTGTTTTCATGGTCATTATTGTATCTGTTTCAATCCTTTTTCTACGAGAGAAAAAGCCGCCTCTAATTACTCTTTTTTCTTGGCAATGATGCGTGCTCGAGGGTCCTTGATTGAGGTCGCGATCCGCAGGATAGATCCTTCATTCAACATCTCCCTAAGACGTTGCCGAGCTGTTCTAGAACTTACTTTCCACAATTTCGCTATCTGTTTGGGTGTGAGAGAACCCATTTCTTGCAAAGCTTGGAGCAACTTATCCTCCCAACCGGATAGTTTAGGTTTCGCAACACGTGTAGAGAATAATGTCAGTCGAAATTGATTTCCAAGTTCCTCAATTTCCGGTTTTTTCAATCCCTGACGTTTACAAACAGCAAAAATCCTTTGAAGTCCCGAACCCCATTGCTCAATCAAATTCAGCTCTCGAAAAACTCTTCCTAAAACTCTATTTCGCAATCTTGAAAATCCAGATAAAGCCTTTTGCAGAGTTTGTCCAAAAGGCAATCCACCAGGATTTGTAAATTCAATTCGATCATCAAATATTGCAATCTGTATATGACTTCCTGTCATGGAATAATCTGCGTGAAGAAGTGCATTCGTCACCGCTTCTCGAACAGCAAATGGTGGATACTCTGAGATGTCTTCACGAAATATCTTACCTATTCTACTCTCCTTGCGAGTATTTCTTTCTATGAAAGCTATAATTTCGTGGATAGCAAAAGGAAGGCCAATTTTAATATCTTTTTGATCCAAAATTTTTTCCTTGGACTTCCCTGCAAACAAGGCGCATCGAACAATTGAATCGGGCAAGAGCTCTGTCCGATCGGATCCAAATAATAAAATTCCTCCAATAGTTGCAGAAATTTTCCCCGCGTAAGATGTGAGGATTCCCATTGTTTCGCACGTTTTTTCCGATGGTCGTTTTTGTACCCATCCAAAAGCTGTTTCGATTGAAGCCCAATCAAGACTTCCTTTTATCGCAGGCAATTCATCATAGGTACGATTTGCAGCAAAGAGTTTTAAGGACGCAATAGTTTCACAATCAGCTTTTCGATTGGTTGATCCAAACCGAATGTACGTTCCTGCATCGATACCATCAGATTTATAATAATAAGGGCCAGCTGCATGAGGGACATGGAGTAGTATTACTGCTTTGTCGCCATATGAATGAATCTCAATGTCTGGCACAAGCAGCGGAGTTACATTATCTGCAATGACAGAGGCGAGTCTTTCCTCTTCTTGCAAGGCGTCTTCGACACCCAAAATTTCCTTAGTTCGATCCCGCACCCCAATCACAATAACCCCTCCAGCAGTATTAGCAAATGCAATCACTGTCTTGACAATCCCATGCAAGTTTTTTGTGTTCTCTTTAAATTCAAGAGTTTTCCCTTCCGGTCGAGCTAAATAGTCATTTAACATGTGTAATTCTCCTCTCTAACCCAGTGTTGCTACAACTAGGAATTTAACACGGAAGTACTCGGAAGTCAAATCCTTCCGTGTTATTTTCCGTCTTTCATTAACTAGGAATTTAACACGGAAGTACTCGGAAGCCATCTGGTTCCGTGTTGTTTTTTCTCTTCCTTAAGTTGGACGGAATCTGATTGCGTTTAAAGTTCGGCTATATGTACCTTGCGTTACGTTCCAAATTTCTTGAGCTGCCTTGGCATGGGCATATCCCTGTCTCACACATCTCGTATCAACCCGATCAACTCCTCATCAGTCAATTTTCCACTAATATCCGCCCCATCAAGAAGATCATTCGCCAAATCTCGCTTATTGTGGTGAAGTTGAATAATCTTTTCCTCGATTGTTTGTTCCATGATCATTCGATAGATGGTGACCGTTCGAGTCTGGCCGATCCGATGGGCGCGATCTGATGCCTGATCTTCCACGGCCGGATTCCACCAGGGATCTAGGTGGATGACAAAATCAGCACCGGTGAGATTTAATCCCGTCCCTCCTGCTCGTAAACTAATCAAAAATAGATCTCCTTCTCCGCCCTGAAACGCATCAACACGCCGTTTCCGCTCTTCTAAAGGCGTGCTGCCATCAAGGTATTGATATGAAACACTTCTTTCATCCAGCATCGCCCTCACCTTTTCAAGACACCCGACGAACTGGCTAAAAACAAGGGCTCGATGACGATTTTCCCGAAGTTCCTCAACGAGCTCCATGAACCTCACTAATTTAGAGCTTGAAAGGGAGAGATCAGGTGCGACTAAATCCGGATGGCAGCATGCGCGTCGAAGCTTCATTATCTCGGCAAGAATATGAATTCTTTTTTGATCTGAAGACCCCACCTGCGCAAGATTCTCAAGTGCTGTTCGTCGAAGTGCTTCATAAAAAGCTCTTTCTTTTTCATCGAACGGGATGACAACAGTCTTTTCAATCCTGGGCGGCAAGTCTTCCAACACATTCGTTTTCAGCCGCCTCAGAATAAACGGTTGAATCAACTTCTTCAATGCATGGCGTGCGGAGACATTCTTTTGCTGTTCTATAGGCCCTACAAATCGTTTCGAAAATGAATTATACGATCCAAGGAGTCCAGGATTAATAAAGTTCAGCAAATTCCAAAGCTCTCCGAGCCGATTTTCGATTGGAGTTCCTGTTAATATGACCTTCACCTTTCCTTGGAGCTGCATGGCTGCTCGCGAACGCTTTGTGTTCAAGTTCTTGATACACTGAGCTTCGTCCAACACAACCGTTTGCCATTTCACACTCGAGAGCAGCTCGGATTCCATGTGCAATAATCCATAGCTGGTGACAAGGACGTCCAGGGGTCCTAAGGAACTGATCACTTCGGCATTTCGCCCCTCAACATAGATGAGGACCTTCAACACAGGAGCAAAACGGGTGCATTCATTCAGCCAATTATGGCATACAGACTTGGGAGCTACCACAAGCGTAGGACCTTGCGAGGCGTGTTCAAGGATCAAAGCAATCGCCTGTAGAGTTTTTCCAAGTCCCATATCGTCAGCTAGACATGCGCCAAATCCCCTGCTAGCAAGACGAGACAGCCATTGGAATCCTTCGATTTGATAGGGGCGAAGTTCGACTTGTAGAGTGGAGGGAAGAGATGGGGTATGAGCAGAGGTTGTGTCCAACCTCGCCCGGGCCTCATGCCAGGCATCGTCAGCCTGTATAGTGCCTACCTCGTCGAGCATACAACCAAGAGCATGCGATGAAAGGGGATGAAGCCAAAGCTTATCATGCTCATTCTCCGATAGAGCCTTGAGCTCGCGCAGCTGATGGAGAAATTTCTCAGTCAGAGCAAGATACTGCCCATCGCTTATCTGAATATAAGGGTTTTTGAATGTATCAACAAGAGCAAGAAGCTGCTTCAGTTCAAGGACTTTGCCTTCATCAACTTTTACTTCGCCATCGAGCGAAAACCAATCCATATCTTTTTCGATCCGCACCGAAAGAGCTTTGGCGTCAAGAGGAGGAGAAACTGAAATTTTCTTCCCACTAGGCCATAGAATTGTAAGAGGCTGAGGATAGCGCTGAAGTTCACTCAGGGCTTCCAGAATTTCTTCCGGATCATCAAGAATCCATTCGTCTTTACCTTCATCAGAGAGCTGCAAAAGCTCGATCGAAGAAATCAACCTGTCAGCCTGCTGCCGTTCCTCATCAAGTGCACGCTGAACTTTTTTTATTTTCCCCTTGACCATTACTTGTGGAGTTTGGAATCCGTGACCTGGCCTACAACACGGCCCTTCAGCGCCAAAGGGACGCACACATAGGTTGATTTTTAAGCTATTATCCATGGTCGCAAGCTGAACGCACAGCGAAGGATCAGCCTTCTTGCGGACAGACTCATCTTCCAACTCAGATTGCACTGGAAATCGTTTCTCTATTCCCTTTGTAATTTTTTGAAGTCTCTTTTTTTCTGTTTTTGGGATGGAAAGAGCGTTGGACGGGCCAATTATTTCTTGCAGGCGCACGGCCTCCTTAGGAATTTCAATGACCTGATATCGAGTCTCAGTTTCAGGCTTCAGAACAATCGTGCTTTCTGCACAATGAACGGAAAGGCTCACAATATAGGCATCATCTTTCTCCTTCACTAACAATTCCACGGATCCTTTGACAAGCTCTATTGCTAGCTGGGTTCTCACATCTCTGACATTTGGATGCCCCACAAGGGCTGGAAAGGCTTTTTTACCATCTATGCTGTACTCTTCTTTTGTATAGTATCCGTACGTAGTGTAGCGATGTGAGACCAATGACTGCATAATGGTTCGGTCTACATTTGAGGCGTAATCAAAATCTGCTCCTCCCTGCTTCAGGCGAGACAGTGCTATAGGACGCCCCTTGGACCACTTCCCAGTTGAGGAAAGTTTTTGTTCTACAACACCAACGACCGCTGGAGGCTCAAGATAGACCTCCCATACCATTCTTCGATCTTCCTGAGACGATGTGGTCGACTCCCTTCCGCCATCTTTACTATCACCAAACAAAGTTTCCAGAGAGTCTAATGACTCCTGCCAAAATTCCTTTACAGGCACTATTTTGACAAAGGAAACAGCATGCAGAGCTTCCGTTTCCTGCAGAAACTGCATATATATATTATTTTTTGGAATGAGAGAAGAGATAACCTGAGCAAAAATACGAGCAATTCCCGGAAGGGTTTTTTGCAAAGACTGGAATATCGCGTGGAGTTTTTCCGTCTTATGAAACAACACATTTCGATCTGTCCAAAACTGACACAGCACCACTACTGCATGAAGAAGAGCGGCGCATGCATTATTTGATACATCCGTGTCGTCCAAGCCCGGACTCTTAACTCTAGTCATTAGATACCGCACACATGCACGAAGCCATCCAAAGACAGTCTTGTACGAACCCTTGTGATTATCCATAGCAAAAGCAGCAGCATCTTTTGCCATTTCTAAGGCTTTCGAATCTTGAGCGCGCAGCAGCGCTAGAATGTGATAGATTCCCTGAATGCCTTGAAAAAAAAACTTCTTAGTATTTTTCTGGATCTTGACCATCATCAATGCTTTTTCGAACGCAGCGACAGCTCTTTCGTTCTCACCCTTGAGAAACAAGTAGGAGGCATACTCTCCAACATCTGTATAATTGGTCTGATCGAGACTATTAATTATTTCTTCAGTGACTAACCCGATATCAGCTGTCACAAGTGCATGAAATAAGAATAAAGTCTGCAACGTTTTGGCGTCCGGCCTCTTAAGGCAAGAGTGGAAATATGACACAAATGAAGAGAAATCCGGTAACGGTTCTTCATTGCTATTCCACAACTCCATCAAGTAATATTCAAAAACTTTCGTCTGCATACAAAAAGGCAAAGTTGTAAGCCAAGCACGATCAACGAAGGTTTTAGAAAAAGACGCAGAGAATGCATCTAAAAACAGTGGATGGTTGGCGATCTCATGAGCCGCCTTCTCATCTGTATGAGGAGAAAGATATATCCGTAAGCGGAGGGCGCAAATCAATTCATCTCCTCGGAGATCAACAGCTTTTCCATTTTGACCTTCAAGCCCGTAATACGCTAAAAAAGCTGATTTCTTTGGACCTTGGAGAGCTTCTAGTGTGAGCCGATGAAGAATCGATCGAGGAATGGTAAAATTGTATAGTAAAATACCTTGATGGAAAAGCTTGTTCAAGATAATCGTCATCTCGTCATAGGATAGTTTTTTATCTTGACGGGACGTGATGCCAATCTCTCGCAAAAATTGTAACACATCAACGCGCTTGAATTGGTTCGTACATGCTATAGCTGCGGCTTGACACATCTCCTGTTCGAGCGGAGAAAGAGTGTGATATATTTTGAGCAATGACTCTGAATCAACATTAGCAGGTGTAGGTGTACGTGTAGGTAACATCATTATGGGTACTCCATCATTAATGGGGGCTAAAAAAACATACCCGATTTGAGCGGAGAATGATGGCATCAGTAACTATTTATGAAAAGGAGTAATTATTCGAGGCATTTCCCTTGTGAGACATGCCCGTTATGCTTATTGGGGAGGAGAGAGATGGATCTTTCTGCCTAATTTCCCCCATGCCTCCTCACCCATATCACAGCGGATTATGAAAGCTATAATTTCGTGGATAGCAAAAGGGAGGCAAATTTTAATATCTTTTTGATCCAAAATTTTTTCCTTAATCGCCCAAAAACCGTAGCTCAAGAAGTACTTAAAGAGCGGATTTTCTTCTCTATTTTCCTTTTTATCTCTTCATCTGTATCATAGCTGATAGAGGCTTCGACAACGGAATAACTCGGTTCCAAAATCTCCATCTTCAAAAAATCACAAATGGCCTCAGACGCACTATCTGTTATGTAACTTCAATCATCAATGAGGCTGATCGCGAAAAAAAACAAAAACTTCCCGCTAGAAATTGTAAATCAGCTACTGTGGGAACGACTGGAGAAAAGCGCGCATGGAAGATAGTTTTAACGAAATCGTATTAAAAGCGCATGCAAGAAGCTTTCAAAGAGCATTTGAGATTGCGGTTCGAACAGGAACAGCTCTTATATACTCTCGTAATGGTAAAATTGTCGAAATTCGACCGCCGTACGAGTATAAACTGGTCCGTAAAAAAACTTCTAAAAAAAGAAAGTCTTCTCCGCGTAGGCATGAGGGATCGTAGGGAAATAATTTCCCGCGCCTAAACCAACCAGAACTGTGCCACGGTGTACATAGGAGCGACCAATTCGTTCCAGTTCACAACACAATACTCAAAGAACTATTCCACCTTAGGAGGAAGCCCTTTCTGTTGAGTTAGATTTCTGTCGAGGAAACAACGCCCGTATCTTCTGCTGCTTTTGAAATTTTTTCGCCCGAAAGATTTGCTTTAGAGCCTTTTTTTGTGGTTGAGGCTCAAGCCCTCCTATCGGCGTTCTATATTCAGGTGAAACACTCATGCCAAATCCATAGTGACGTTTCACCTCTTTTAGTGAATCTTTGCAGCTTTTTTAAGATATTTTTTTGCAACACATGAGACACGTGGAATAATGGAGAAGTTATGCGATGTGCTCTGGGCAAAAATGCAGCACAGATGGATGTACACAGAATTACCTATGGTTTGTGGATTGTCGGTCGCCTTTTTATCTGAATCAGCAGGAATTACTTCCCCTGGGGGTTGGGAAATAACTCCTGTATTTTTTGCAACTTTTTCGACTGATAGTTCAGCACCCGCTTGAGGCTCAATACCTACTTTTGGCATTGAAAATTCATGCGAAATAGGCAAGACCATGGTTGCTCTTTTCCTCTTTTACGGTTTCTTCCTATGGAAGGTTTTTGCACATTGCTATAACGTCACTGTCAAGTACTCCTGGGGAGACTTTGGCATAATCGGCCTTCAACTGATTTATAAGTTGTTTTGTTAATGAGTTGCACGGACCAAATGTCAGAGCTACAATGTATTGTCTTAGTAGCGCATTGCGTTCCGCCGGATCTTCCACACCCAAAATCAATTGAGCGCAGTGTTTTGGAGAAAACTCCCCGCTCTTTTGCAGCAGGACGTTGCGAAGTTTTTCACATCCGGATTCAGGGAACAGTTCATTAAAATCCTTTTTCCTCCCTTTTTGCTGTGCTATTCGAGTGGCCACACCATACTCCCCTTCATTGAAGCGCGAAGCAGCCTCTTGAATCATTGCTTTAGTTGCAGGGCTAAGCTTTTTCGCGAATTCAGCAGATTCTGCTTCAGTGACTAAAGTTGCAAGCAAGCGTACCCAGATCGGATGGCACTTTTTGCCATTTTCCTCTCCACTGTCAACAGGCAGGGCAAAGAAGGAAGTTGGCTTGTCGTGAAGATCGCAGATCATCTTCAGAAATAGAGAGATAATAAATGCTTCTTGTGTTGGATCGGACACAGCTCTTGTGAGCACGTTCCACGCCCAAGTACCTTCCCAAAGGCCGTCCAGAAGATCGCTCTGGGAAAGGTTGCTTAACCCTTTGGCGGAAACTCCACCTGTCATAATGCTAGCAAACTCAAAGCTAGGAAAGTATCTTTGCGCTCTTTCAAAATGGTCCGTAAAATTTTCTTTCTTAGTTGTTTGAGCGAGCAATTCTCTAAGAGAATAATATTTCCATTTTCCACTAGAATCTGGCCTTTGAATATAGTGAAGGTCATAAAATGATTTTCCATACCCCTCAATAAGACGCTGCAAGATCTCTGCTGTTCCCGAGACATATTGTTTGTCTGTTCCAGCTTGATCATGGACCATTATGGATTGCGGTAATTGATTGGCTGCATAAACGGCAAAGGACCCCACATGGACACCTAAGTCGGCATACTTATGCATCTGAAAATCGTCCTTCCCATCTCCAAAGGAAATGATAAAGGCATGAGGCAATTTCTCTCGTATGAGGCTAATGACTTTTTGAGTAGTGGCTTCTTTATTCGTTTTGCTGACAACTACATAGGTAAAGTTAACGCCATCTTTTTTCTCATCGCCACATGACGCCCGTTTTTTCTCATCCTCAAGGGACTTTAAGGAGGAAGATCGATTCATTTCCTGCTTGATCATCTCGAGTGATATCTCTTCCTTCTTGAGAAAATTCGGACACTTCATCGCAACAGATGGGCCATTGTTGATACAGCGAAATTCAGGATCAATCTCTCTTACAATCCTTTCAAGAATTGGCATGAACTCATCGGCTGTTGCATTGGTTGGATGAGGAAGAGCTCCCTGCGTCACCTTGCTCAACTCACCAAGAAGCTCCTTTGCGACTGCTTGCTTGCCGGGATCACCTTTTTGAACCACGACGTCTAAAAATACCCGGATCAGCGTTTGGCACAATTCAAAGGAACACGGCAACGAGTATTCATCCAAAGCCTCCCCTTTCCCATCAGCGTTGATTCTCTGACCTCCGAAGCAACCATAAATTTCAACCATTCCATCACGGATAGCAACAGCGAAGGACGGTCCAAATGCTGCATCTAAAGGAAAGTTACCGCGACGCCATTCTTCCAGACTCTGATCATTGTAAGCGGGCGAGCCTGAAATAAAACCGACGCGCACTCTCTTCGTTTTTAGCAGCGTTTGGATTCCTTCTTCCACGTTAGGATCGATAGTAGAATGTTTCCCACTCGTTTCCATGCGTGCAGTCAGATCAATATCCAAGAGGCAACCAATTTCTTCAATAGATTCTCCATGAAGAAATTGCTGAGGTATCCATACTGGCCATCCTGCAACTTGGATTGAAACCCCTTTGGCCTTCCCCGACGAAAGTTCAAGTTTTGCAGAAGAGGGAATAAGATTCTCAATTTTGCATCGAACCGCCTCATCTGCGACCATCTCGGTTTGAGGAACAGTTATTGCACTTTGAGCTATATTTAAAGCAAACATAAACAACACCAATTACAATATATTAATAAGCAGTGTTATTTTAACAAAAAAG
>PMZB01000278.1 GCA_003170575.1 Chlamydiia bacterium
CTTTAGCCATGAAATTTCTTGTATCCATCATTCTTTTTTTGGCTTTTCTTCCTCTCTCCTATGCGCAGGATGCTGCCGCTCAAAACAGAAAAGCTCTGCTTGCCTCTATCCCAAAAACATCTCTTCGCAAACTGCTGCTGCTTGCAACTTTGTATCCTCATACAGAGGAAGGAGAAAAAGCCCTTCATGAGGCATTTGAGAATGTTTCAGCTCAAGCCCCTGAAGGATTGGCCCTGCCGCTGCTTTTCACAAACAATATCACAAGTTTAGCAGCTCTTTCTGAGCCTTCTTTGTTTTCTCATGATCAGACTCCCCCCCTTTCCGAAGACACCCGAAAATGCATTGATGAATTAACAAGAAACCTTCCTCATAAGAAGCTGAAAGGACATAACGCTCAATCTCTGAATGAAGTAAAAAGCCTCGAATCTGAACAGATTGATCTTGCTAGGGGCTTGCTTCTTTTGGAACAAGAACTTTCCCCAAAAGTTGAGATAAAAAAAGAATCCATTGAAGCAACCCTGGATTTACTTGCATTAGCTATTCTTGCTCGAGTTGGAGAGGCAGCAGATCCAGCCACAAAAATCAAAGAGATTAATCGCATGCTTTTTGATGAACTGGCAGTGCGATTCCCTCCTCAGTCCGAAGCTGACGAAAAGATGCAACAATTTTCAGAGCTCTCCACGGTTCTTTTTTCACGGCGAGGAGTGTGCCTTGGAGCAAGCACGCTCTATCTTTGTCTTGCCCAAAGAATAGGACTTCCCCTTTCCATTTTCACCCCCCCTGGACACATCTTTGTTGGCTATAAAGAGGGCGAATCTTTACGCGTTATTGAAACCACAGCACGCGGAATTGAAGTGCCTGTCACAATATATCTGGGCACTTCTCTTCGCTCTCTCCCCTCACGCTCGCTCAAAGAAGTGATCGGCATGGTCGCATACAACCGAGCATCAAATGCGTTAAAAGAGAAAAATTGGAAACACGCCTTTGATCTTTATACATTAGCTCAAAACTTTGAGGCAGATGAAGAGCTCTGTCAGATGCTCTCTTTATCTACACTTTTGCTCGATCAAAAATGGGCTTCTATGAAGCATGCTCAATATGCTCTTAAAAATCCATCTCCACACAGGCTTGAGCATGATCTTATGCTCATCGACCTAAGTAAAGGAGCTCTCTCCAAACAATCTGCCGAAACCATTCTTGAGACAGACATTGATGATGAGCCGGAAAAGATCCCCGAGTATATCAAGAGGCTTGAAAAATGCCTTCAGGAGGACTCTTCAAGTATTTGTATCCCTTTGCACATAGCCCACTGCTGGTTCATGTATGGAAAACAAAAAAATGCTCTCCCTTACCTTGAAAAGATCGCTTCTTTTAAAGAAGCCCCAAGCAGCATTCATTTTTTTCTTGCCGAAGTGTACGAAAGCCGTATGAACTATCCTGCAGCATGGGACGAGGCAAAAAAAGCAGTGCTTCTGGCCAAGAAGCAAGGAATGATCCCCAAGCCTTTGCAAAAATTTATTCTTTCTCTTCACAACCAATCCCCTAATTGCGAAGATCTTCCCGATCTGCTAGTGTGCAAATAAGACGTGAGGTGGCCTATGTTACTGCGTGGATTGTTGCTGTGCGCCATGTGCGCGCCCCTTTTATACTCTGAGGAAGCACTTGTTGATCTATCGATGACTCCTCAAGATCGAGAAGCCATTGGTGTTGACAGGTTTAATTCTCAGCAAAAAAAAGCCTTAGAGAGATGGCTTGAAGCCTGGACAAGAACTGTGATCACCCATGCCCCCTCCTATCATACCTCTCAATCACTTCCACAGTGGATATCCATGTGGCGGCAAGAGCAGCAGCGAAAAAAAATCAACGAAGAAGAAGCGCCGGAGACTGCAGTACACACTCTTTACAGGAATAGAAATGGAGAAGTTCTCGAGTTAGCTGATGGTTCTATCTGGGATATCGTTGTTATTGATCAGTTTACCGCGAGTATGTGGAAGCGCGGAAATCAGATTACCATCATGCAGGCAAAGTTAGACATAGCACGCCCCTATATCCTTTTTAACGTGTCGCGCAATGAGCAAGCAGGGGCAAAACTTCAACGCCCGCCAAGTCCTGATGGGAAACGGCCAAAAGAGCCTCCCTCCTATTATGCCGGCTCCTTCCCCATAGAAATGATTGGGGTAAATAGTTCCTCAGTTACCCTGCAAAATGGAAAAAGGTGGAGCATTGCACCGCTGGATCAAGTTAAAGTACAAAACAACTGGCGGGTGCAGGACCGAATTCGAGTTACCAAGAATAATGATGTTCACTACCCTGATAAGTTAAACAATCTTGATAGTGGGGATTCCGTTGCTGGTATCGCAGAGAACTAATACGGCCTTTTTTGGTGGCAGCGAAGCAAATAATTTCAGCTCGTCCTCAAATTTTTGTTTGATCAAACTGACAAGATCGTCGCCGGAATGAGATGTCTCATCGCGTGCCAAAAATTCCTGATAACGAGTCGAACAAAGTTTTCGAAATTGATTTGCCGCTCGATAAAAAGGCGTTCTCATCTGTAGAGCAAAGACCTCTATTTCATCCATATCCCTATATATCCTTTGTGCCTCTTGATCCAAATGGGCGAGCCGTTCTTGAGTTTCCTTCGAAGAAAAAAAACGGTGAGCATCATCATCAGGCGTGGAGAAGCATGGGTGTGTTTTTAAAAAGCCTGGGTCTAGTAATGACTTGTGGGCAATCACATATCTTTCTCTGTCCGCTTGTCGTTCGTGGGCCAAAATGTTGAAAACCATTTCTGTCTTGAAGTCAAGAAAGGTAAGGGCTAAGGCGCGATTTACCGAAAACCGAGCATACTCATGCAAAATTTTTTCCTGTTCTGATTCATAGGTATCTTTCACTCCAAGAACTTGACAAACTTCTTGGTTTAAAGAATCTAACACCTCTGAGATCGTGTCAGTTTTTTTTTCACCAAAAGTTAATGAGACTAGGATCGGCAGAATCTGTTCTATAAGAGATGTCGTAGCATATCGCATGAGAGGCTGCAACATCTCGAAAACATTGCAAAGGAGAGAGGGTTCTCTTATCATCTCCCAGAATTTTGTTACAATCACGTATTGTGGAGAATCAGCACCAAAACCTGCCAAAACAAAGGCCTTTTCACTTTGCTCGATAAGTGCACGATTGGAAGGAATTTGTATAAAAGTCAGATACGCATCATCCCATAATTGCGACGCAGTTACATCCCAGAGCAAATTCTTAGCCTGTTGTTTACGCAACAGGAGAGGGGAATCCAAGAGCAGCTCCTCCTCATCACCTTGCTCTGCTTGCCTTTTAAAACTTTTTTCTATCAGCGAAAGAAACCAATTTAAGGTATGGATCTCTCCCTCACTCTTCATGATCTTCTCCCAGAGAGATACGACCTTTTCCTGCCATTCGTACACCTGCTTTCGAAATTGGAGGGTATATAGAGCATCAATTTCTGGATAACTACTGATCCTCTCTGCTTGTTCATCAAGACGGCTCAGCTCATCATGACAATCCCAAAACTGCTTACTGAGAAACTTGAGGCGTTCTCCTTTCTCTTGAGGGTTTTTGTAAAGTGAAGCTCGCGCCTCTTTTAACTGTTCCCCTAGGGAAGAAAAAGAAGCTTTAATCAATTGTACTTGAAAGGCAACATATTTATTTTTTTGTTGGTGATGCAGGACATCTAACCTTTCAAATAATAGGTCACTCCCAAGGAGAGCAATTTGACAGGCAATCCAAATATTTACTTGATATTGAGCATAATCTTGAACAATTTTTTCTAGTTTTGACCCACCTACAATTTCTGCAAAAAGACAGCGGGAAACTTCATTTTTTAAAGATTGAATTTTTGCTGGGGCAGCTCTTTCTTCCAAGCCCTGGAGGATTTTAAAAAGCCTTCCACGTACAGCCATCTCAACAGCGGCAACTAATTCATCAGCTTTACTTACTAAAGAACTGGGACTGTTAGAGGTATAGACTGCCTCCCAAAATTTCCTTACTATCAATTCTTGTGGAGAATCCTTTCCAAAACCAGCCAGAACAAAAACAGTATCGTTTCTCTTTATGAATGGATAACGGCTTTGCTGTTGAACAAAGATTCGAGTAGCTTTATTCCATTCTTTTATTATTTCAGTTCTTCCTTGCGATGTTTCCGTCTCTACAGAGGCAAACAAGCTCAGACACAAGCCCCCTCTCACTCCATCCATAACTAATCCCTAAGCTTTCATTTTTTTTGAGCAAGCGGCTCAAATAGAGCTATTCGTTCTTCAAGTTCTTGTTTGATTAATGAGTCCAAGCTAAGTGTTGCCCCTTTCTGAGACAGCAGGTTTTGAAAAATAGTTGATATATCGTCCCGCCATTGCCTTACTGCATTAAAAAATGGGGTTCCAAGCTGTTTTCGTAAGGCTTCAATTTCTTCAGGTTCCTGATACACGTTTTGTGCTATTTCATTAAGATGGGTAAGTCTTTGTTGAGTTTCCTCTACTTGTGCCGAATAAAAATCGCTAAGTTGTTTGTCAACTTGCTTTACTACTTCACGCTCCAATGGAAGACATCCCTCTAGCAGTGGCTTGAGGACTGTTATATAACCATCCCTCCTCTTTTTATACACGCGGGGAAGTGTTTCTACTACTTTATCTGCCCTACATTCAACAAGCATATATGCTACGCAAAGATTTGCTCTCAACTGAACATACTCGTACATAATTTCTTCCTGATTCGATCTGTTCGTATCTTTTAATTCAAGGCAACGACAAATCTCATTTTTTAAGTCATCGAATATTGAGAGCATTTTATCTGCTTTTTCAGGCACTGATTCTAAGGATGTAAGTATCTGCTGGATTTGTAGTTTAAAAGATGGCTGGGTGCTTTGGAAAAGACACGCTATCAAATTCTCAACTCCGCAAAGAAGAGGCTGTCCTCCTGAAGGATCCTTCACCATCTCCCAGAATTTGGTTACAATCAAGTCTTGTGGAGAATCTATCCCAAAGCATGCCTGAACAAACACCTCTTCAGCTCTTTTCCAAAGCGCACAATGAACATTATTTTTTACAAATTCAACACAAGCATCTTGCCATAACCTTTCTACCTTTTCTTTCGTTGCCTGCGCCTCCTTCTGATCATCATCTAAAGTGGGAGGAGAAATAAAACTTAACATTTGTTTCACTGATGCATCCTCAGAAGTCGGCTCCCCAAATCGCTCAGCTTGATCATCAAACCCAGCTATAATACTACATATAATCACCTCTAATTCAGGATTCGGACTATCGCTCGTCATCGCTTCTTTCCACTGATCCAGAACAGTTTCCTGCCATTCTTTAACCCGCAACCAAAATTCCTCTTTAAAAAACATATCAAATTCTGGATTTTGAGAAAGCGTCTGAGCGCTTTTTTTCAGACACTCTTGAGTTAAATCGTGAAATATTTTATTTGTTCCGAAAAGCGCCACTTGACACATAATCCATATATTTACTTGATATTGAGCGTAGTCTTTAATAATTTGATCCCCTGAAGAGTTGACAAGAATCTGAGAAATATCAAATTTCAAAGTTCTCAATGCCCACAAAAAATCGCTCGGAGTTTTACCAATAAGTTGAACGCCCTGGCTACGCCCTCCAGAGATTTCTTGTTCAACCGTATTCACCAGCGTATCAGCTCTAACAACAAGTGAAGAGTGCGGCCCCTGTTGGTTTACGGCTTCCCAGAATGTATTCACAATCTTTGCTTGAACTGAATTTTTACTATAAGCCGCAAAAAGAAAAGCCTTATCTCCTTTCTCCATTTTGGCATAATAGTCCCAAGTTGCAACAAATGTCGTAGTAGCATGATTCCATAAATCTGCCAGTTTGTCTCGCCTTGCTAACATCTCCTGTTTTTTTTCAGTACTTAAATTGCTTGGAGGAAGCTGACCTACTTCAGCCCACAAGTTTCTACACAAACCGCCCCTTACCGAAACCATAAGTTTGCCCTTATCATTTTTTACTAATACAAAAAGTTTACGTTAATATAATAATCTAAATCAAAATAATTTTACAGAAATATGAGCGAATTTGCAAGAGCTCAAAACCCTGAGGTAGGAACCTCAGGTCTCTGGACTCTGTATTCTCTTGACCCTCTGAGACATATGCAAGCAAAAAAAATTATGGAAAAACAGCTTCCATCGTGGACATAAAAGGCAGCTTTCTTGTAAAGAAGAGTCAAATGTACTTTTGAGGTTGGAGATCCTATGAAGCCTAAAGCTCTTATAGCGGCAATTTTGCCCTTTATCTTCTCTTTCAACTTTTTAGTTGGCGCTCCCGCAATTACAGGGGTAAGTCCGAACCACGGGCCGGCGGCAGGAGGAACAGGTGTCACTATTACCGGAACCGGCTTTACTGGGGTAACGCAAGTAAAGTTTGGCCCCACGGCAGCCCCAGTACTCACAAGTTCTGACACAGAAATCACTACGACAGCGCCCCAGTCCGTTCCTGGTACAGTGCATATCTCAGTCACTGTTGGAGCAGATACTTCCCCGACCAGCCCCGCTGACCGGTATACCTATCAAGGAAACTGGTTTGCGTATGTGTCAGGGATTGATTCTTATGGTCCTCCAAAAGCCTGGTATATTGATCTTGGCAATACGAGCAATGTGAATGGTATCACACTCTTGTACCAAGCAACTCCTAACGGAATTGCTATCACACCAGATGGTCGGGCTGCTTATGTTGGGGATTATTCGAATGTTGTGCCTAATACAACCTTTGTTAATGCCATTGATCTTGTGAACAATACCCCTTCGGCTATCGAATGTGATAATCATGTGTATAGCGATTTTGTCGCAGTTTCACCGGACGGAACAACTGCTTTTCCTACTTTCTATTCAGAAAATGCCATCGGCCAAATTGATGTAGCTACAAATCACTTCTTAGGAACGATTGCGACTACAGAAGGGGCACCTGAAGGCATCGCAATCAGTCCTGATGGACTCAAAATCTATGTTGCAAATAGCAACAGCTCTTCCGTAAGCGCTATCACTCTTGGTGGCGGAACCACAGCTATTCCTCTTGCCTACGCTCCCTGGACACTTGCCATTACTCCTGATGTGAGTGGGAGCGAGGTATATGTGACAACTCAATCGGACGAAGTATTTGTCATTAATACAGCTTCAGATACAGCAACCCCCATCTCTATACCTGGAGCCACCAATACCTACGGGATCGCAATCACCCCTGATGGTAAATTTGTTTATGTATCGGACTATTATTCATCGAACGTGTATCAAATTAACACCTCTACAAAGAACGTCGTAGGCCCCATCGATTGTGGTGGCCTTTATCTCGAAGGAATCGCCATAGCTCCGGATGGAAAAAAAGCATACGTAAATAATACCTACAATAGCTGCGTCTCTGTTATCGATCTTACCCAGGATCCTCCAGGCGCCACGGGGCCAATTCCTATCGCAAATAGTTATGAGCTAAATTTCATCGCCATCACCCCTGACCCTGCCCCAGCGGCCGATTTTTCAGTAACCGCTGGCACAGCAGGTTCTTCTACTCAGTTTGACGCATCAAGCTCTGTATCCCCTGTTGGCACAATTGTTACATACGCCTGGAATTTTGGAGATGGGACGCTCATTACAACAAGTACCCCTCTTACTTCCCATATTTACGCAACAG
This sequence comes from Chlamydiia bacterium, assembly GCA_003170575.1. Taxonomy (GTDB): domain Bacteria; phylum Chlamydiota; class Chlamydiia; order Chlamydiales; family FEN-1388; genus FEN-1388. The sequence goes on from PMZB01000278.1 coordinate 7,671, forward strand.
CAGGAACGTATAATGTAGAGCTAACAGTGACAAACTCCGCAGGGACCTCGGTAAAGCAAACCTTCACAGGCCAGACTGTGAGCAACGCTGGCTCCGAGGAAAATGCACATATCACCAAGTCTGTTGTGATTTCATCCCCAACGCCAGAACCTCCGCCGCGTTTTTGCGGAAAAGTGAAAAAACACCATCACCGCCTGCGCCTGAAAACAAAATGGACGCCAAGCCCCTCACCGAATATTGTAGGGTATGAAGTGTACAAAAAACACAC
>PMZB01000031.1 GCA_003170575.1 Chlamydiia bacterium
AGTAAATTATAGAAAAAAATATCGCTAAAATTTTTGCTATTGTTTTATTCATATTCATAAGTGTTGATATTTTTTAACAATTTTTTGGATAGCAACTTGATAACAGCTACTGCAGAATTTATGTAAATGATGGGGATCCGGGTCCAAGATAGTCACGTTACGAATTTTGAAAAACTCTTTTTCATAATGTCTTATTCGTTGATTTGTGTAGACCGCTATTGCCTTTGTATCCACAGTATCCAAATCAAACATCGCATCGGTGAGAGCTAATTGACGAATCACCTCTTGTTCATTGAGGCCTTCCTTGCTTCCAAAATATCGCTGCAGGGCGAGAAATTGAAGGTTTGGTGAGAGGGCTCGGCAAATCGGATCGGCGCTACTAGCAAAATTATGTGAGTCTGGATGAGCTTTCCCAGGAGCGATAAAAGATCCACCGCCAAAAGTAAAGATGATAAGCTGTTCTCTTTCTTTTTGGGTAAGAACTTCGAGTGCATGTTCCGTGATGATTGCTCCTTGACTATGGACAAAAACAATCACAGGAAAATGTTCTCTTTCTGATTGTGTAAGCAGATATCTGAAAAATTTAACCGCCCACTGAACAATAGGTGTGTCAATTGTTAATTTTAACGCCACGCAAACAAGAAAATCTTTGAATCCATGTAGGTAGGTATCATTCGGCATTGAATATACCTGTTCACCTGAAGCCATTTGAGAAATTTTCTTTGCTGATTCGAGTGCGCCATCCTTGGTGTTGAGAATCCCGTTAATAAAAGCCCAAATGCATTGACCAGGCCTTTGCTCTCCCACAACACGCACCAATGAATCAATGTTTTCTTCATATGGGGACAATTCCGACGCTCGTCCATTTAAGTGCTGAATGCAATGGTTGGGTCTTGATCGCAAGTAAACAGAACCATCTTTCTCGTGTACTACAACTCCGTCTAAACGATGCGATTGAATCCAGGCAATAGCTTCGTCTTTAGAAAGAACGATATTGCCATCGATAATATAGGAATCTCCTTCGTTCCTCTTTTCAATTTTGCCTACAATTTTTGGTAGGAGCAAAAATGACTCATTACCGATGGGAGCATATCCACAGAGCTTTTCTAAACTTACTAGAAGTCTGTCAAATTCCTGTTGTTGTAAATCTTTGATTTTTCTTTCAGGTGAAATCTCACTTAGGGAAGTCAATGTACGAACAAACATCTCTATGCTATCGGGCTGATAGTATTGGGCCAGACCATAGAGAGTAGAATTGAGATACTTTTTTGAATGAAGCCACGCATTCAGTGCTCTGTGACCATTCTGTGGATGAGAGAAGATAGCATAAGGTCTAAAAGTCCCTATAGATCCATATTCTCTGGAAGGCAGGAAATGCCAAGGCACCAAGCCAGGATTATTGATCCGCCAAGCTACAGTTCCTCCCCTAGCCACATATTTATTTCCTGCAAAATCAAAGTAGAAAACGATGTCATCACTATACTTGCATGCAATTTTGTACATAAATTGCTTCATAAAGCCTGAACCAATCGTGGAGGAAAATAGCACCAGAGAGCGAGAAAAACACCTCTAGCCCTCACTATCCAATCATTTAGTACAGGATTATAGATACAGTTGCTTAAAAAATCTATTGGTTTCCCTGTATTGCCCGGTTGTAAGAGTTATCCAAAAACTACCCCTTCCTGAACAATGATATTTGTCCGCAATTTTTTCCAGAGCGTACGCTCCCGTTGGTATTGGTCGTTGGCTAATTTTCTTTCTTCTTCACTGAGATTGATGAGAAAACGATAGCCCTTTATGCAATCGGATGTGATCTTTTCAGAATAGCCTCGTGGTCATGCTCTTGCAAGGCCGTAAAATCTAAATCAGTTGAAAAGCGTCCCTGACTGCCAATGATCATTTTTCGCAGGCAAGTGCCTCCTTTGAATGCGAATCGATTAAGCATACCGCGCTCTGCCAAGAGTTGAAGTAGAAATGTTAATATTACTTCTTTTTCCGCGATCATAATATCGCGCAAGCCAGATTCGGCAGAATATCGCTGTAGTTGCGGTAGAGTAAGCATTTTTACTTCTTTCTCTTGATGGTTTGCCGGCGACCGAGTCCAGCACATCCGTGCAGTTCTTTCGACGTCACATTAACAAATAGATGCCATGCTTCGCTATAACCGACTGTTCCTTGTGACTCTCCCTTCGGTCCAAGGAACGTCTTGCGTCCCTTACCAGCCAATCGGAGCAGGCGTTCTCGCTCACCACTCGGAATATCTGCGTTTACGTAATCCACAAGCCAGCCAAACCGACGGATAAGCGGTGAGGATCCAATCCGTTCAAGATAATTGGTCACCTTTTTCCAATCGAGTCGCCTACAAGCGGTTCCCAGAATGTACGTTGTCTCACCGATGCCCCCAGCAAGTTCAGGACGGTCTATACAATCAATAACTGTCTTTTCGAGATCGGATATAATGATTTTGTATCCGAGTACGTCAATAGAGTCGAATCCGAAAAACTTGCGTGTCACAGGATTCACGACCTGGACTTGTGTCTCACCGATCTGCCTATCACGCAGATGTTTTGGTGTCACGAGCCAGATTACATTACGATGCTGGGTTGTAAGCCCATAATGGGTTGCGGCCGTACCAAAGCCTATGTAGTATGGCTCAGCAATACGGCTGGCAAGCGCTAGTAGGTTGCTCTCTCCCAAAGCCTCAGGTCCTTGATTTGGCTCAATGAAAAGGTATTTCCCCCAACTAGCCCTTTCCAGCCAGCCTTTTCGGCGCAATGAATTGATCACATGGTCAGCAGCTTTTGAGCTTACCCCGAGCAGTTGTATGATCTCCGGCCGCGCAATCTCTCGCCGTCCTTGTTCGCTCAGAGTGAGCACAATACGGCTTTCCTGAGGCGATAATGGGGTCAGCTCAGAATTCGGATTATAAAGCACGTTAAGGATTTTGTTGCCTCTGCAAAGGTCTAAATTCGCCTTTTTCCATCACCTTGATCTGTCGCCAAACATAATCACCTGTCAAATTTATATGTTCCCAACCAAGTGGAGATAAATGTTTGAGTAGGCTCTCATTGATTGGTTGACCATTATCTTTTAAGTATTGGATTACTCTCTCTAAATACACGGTATTCCATAAA
>PMZB01000248.1 GCA_003170575.1 Chlamydiia bacterium
CTTCCCATACCATATTTATGTGTTTTTTTGACAATCATTTTTTTTCGCAGGAATATTAAAATATGTCTTCTCTCAAAAAAGAGCCCCTAGAACTTATCCACAAGCCCCTTATTACAGATGCATGCAATCGCCTCGCCATTCCTCTTTCAGAATTTAATTTTTCTAACCTCTACTTATTCCGAAAAACTCATGCATATTCACTCCTTTACCTCAACACGGGTATGTATGCTCTTCTTGGTAAATCGTATAAAGAACAGTCGTTTCTGATGCCTCTTTTTTTGCCGGTGGAATGGGACAAAATTGTGGCACTCGCAAAAGAAGAGAAAGCTCAGTACATTTACCCAATACCAGAAAGTTGGGTCCCATCTGCTGAAGCGAGCGGATATACAGTCTCATTTCATGACGAAGATAGTGACTACCTTTATGAAGTTGAGAAGATCGCGACATATAGAGGCCGCCACCTAGATGGCCAGAGAAATGCAGTGCGCACATTGCTCACTGATCATACTGTATCTACACTTCCTCTCCACGAATGCAATCAAGAAGAGCTGATCCACATTGTGCATGACTGGGAACGCGAAAAGAGCTCTGAAAAATCTGATGAAGTCGCCTGTAAAGAAGGGATTCAGCTGGAAGCAGCGTTAGGATTTGAAGGGCTTGTGTTTGAACTGGGTGGGAAAAAAGCAGGATTCATTATTGGCGAGCCCCTCACCCCAGACACCTTCCTCGTCCACTTTGCTAAAACAAGCCACCATGTCCGGGGGCTCTACCAATACATGTACCAAGAGCTTGCAAAAAAGCTTACCTCTAGATTCAAGTGGATGAACTGGGAGCAAGATCTTGGGCTGGAAACACTTCGCCACGCAAAGCTCGAGTATCACCCAGCTGCCCTTTTACAAAAGGGCAGACTTGTGCCCTAAGGAGTCAATAAACTTCGGACTAATACAGTGACCGAAGACGTCCTGCTTCGAATACATTCTTATCAACGCCAAAGCCAGTGTCATAGCAATGAGCAAGGAGATCAACAGCCGCTCTATTACCGGGCTCTTTAGAACCTTGTTCAGCGAGTTTGAATATTTTCACTTTAGTTGCTGGTGGTTCTTTCAAAAAGAAATCAGGCTGACCATGGATAACATTCAAAAAAGCTTGGCAAGCTTTTTTCTTATCAACTTCCTCTTCTAGCTTACTAAGGTAATATTGAGCAACACGAGGCGCATCCTCACGAACTTTTTCATAATATGAAATTGCCTTTTCTAGATCTGCTTTCACTCCTATCCCTTTTTCGTAACAAAGGCCAAGCTCATGCCCACACGTATCTCCCAGTTCCTGAAAACACTTAAAAGCATTCTTTCGAATTTCTGGATTTGGATCAATCAAACAGGCATTTCCTAATGTTTTTAGATTTTCCCTAACTGCAACTTTATTTTCCTCTGTTTTACAGGCATTGAACCTCTGATCTACATCTGCTTGAATAAGAAGAAGTTTATCATTATAGGCTTTAGTAATCTGTGCTTGCATTTCCGTGCTACTTTGAGTGGAACTTTCACTGAAGATTTTGGCAAGTAGAAAATAACTTTTTGCTTGGTCTTCTCGATCTTTAACCAACACTCTACCAAGAAACCTTTTTCCCATCTCAAATGCTGCTTCAGGACTCTTTCTCATTATTGCATCTTGTAATTGAGAATCTTCAGCAAAGCGATAGTAACGAATCGCCTCATTAAAACAGAGAAAGGCCTTGTTCTGAATTGCCTTATTATCCAAACACAAATCCCCAAGTTTTGTTAGAAGATCTATAGCTAATGGCCCACCCAATGATTTAAAATAATTTATATAATTATCTAGTTCTTCTGCCTTCGGGAAAGTAAGGCCGAAGAAAAAATCGGAAAAAGTAGTGGGAACGCCAAATTTGGTAGCTAATGAAAAATATTCTTTCGCTCTTGCATACAATTCGTCCTTAAGGGCGCTTCTACCAAGTTCGAGAAGCTTTTGAGGAACCCCCTTAGGATCCAACTCTTTCGCTCTCACGAGATATACTTCTGCGTCCCTTTTCTCTCCCTTCGCAAGAGCCCTTTTGCCAAGCTCTAAAGCCGCTTTGGGGCTTCCCAGCCTCACTGCTGACTGCAATTCGAAATCGTTAGCCTTTTCTATCTTTGCTTCAATACATTCTCTTTCCGAATTAATTCGCTTATCAAATTTGGATATCAACCATTTACTCCCAGGAATCTTCAATAAATTCTTACGCCAATTGCTCGTATCGTCAAGGATTTTCCACTTATAACTAACAATGGGACGGGTGATTTCCCCTCCTTCTTGGGTCTTAATTTTCTCCCTTAAAACGTCTACTTTCTTATCTTCCGCACGGATAGGTTTCCCTTCCTGTGGAGCTCCTGATAAAGGACCAATCTGGCCTTCTGTAGATCCCCGAACACTCATACAATCCCCTCCTTAACTTTCAAAGGTAATGCTCTCAGCATTTTTGGAAACTTCAGTAAACCCATGTGAGGAAAGAAGGCTGATTAAGGGGCGATTGGTGGGTCTCACCGATACGCGCATTTTCTCTATTCCTTCTTTCTTACAAATATCTTTCATGTTTAAAAGAAGAAGCTCTCCTACACGTTCATCTGGCTCATAGGCGATGAAAAGATCTGCTCCTGTATGGCCGCGGCGCACAGCTGCGATGCCAACAATCTGCCGCTCATCTATTCCCTCAACAACAAGAACAATCCGCCGATCCATGTGGCAAAGATGAAGCAAATTTTCCAGCGGCAATCTTGGGAAGGGTAAAAAGGCAAAAATATCTTTATATAGGGCATTGTTAGAAAGCCGTTCATGAAACGCTTTCATCAAGGTGGCGTCTTCAGGCTTCACAGGACGAATGCGTAACATTTTTCCTGTTTCTCCTCGCACTTCGTGTACATATTCATCTGCATAGGGCGGAGCCGCATTGGGGACAATATGCTTTTCATCAATCACAAGGCGGGCATCAAGACAAAAAAGGGTCGAAGCTGTGGCCAAAACCGGGTTGAGATCGCACTCAGCAATTTCCGGGTTTTCCAAGATCATCTCAGAAAACTGGATAAGAAAGTCTTCGATAGTGGCAAGAGGAACTACCGCCCCCTTTTTAGAAGATTTAAGGGCGCGCGCAATTTTTGTCTTTTGAATCATTCTGCCAGCAAGTGTTGAAGTAAGAGGCGGCAATCCTAGGGACATATCGCCAAATACCTCCACATGTACGCCTCCAGCGCCAAACAGAATAACCTGGCCAAACTGTTCATCCCGCTTAGATCCAACAATCAGCTCAACTCCCTGCTCCTGAATCATCTTTTGCACTGTGGCATTGGCTACAACATCTTTTCCAAATTGTTCAGCAACACTTTGCTGGATACTGCGAAAGGCTTCTCTTACTGATTTTTCATCTTTAAGGTTCAAGAACACGCCCTTGCTTCTTGCTTTATGGGTGATTCTTTCCTCTTCAACTTTCAGGACAACTGGATAGCCTATTTGTTGTGCAAGTTTGATCGCCTCGTCTTCAGTAGTGGCAAGAAGCGGTTCTACCACACGAAATCCATAGAGCGCCATGAGCATCTTAGAAGCTCTTTCCGTAAGAATTCCGTTGGAAGTAGCAAAGTCAGTAAATATTTGTTTGGCCTTTTTTCGGCGCTCAATCCTCTCAGCAAGGGATTTTCCCACATGCTGTCGTGGCGGGAGAAAAAGCTCCTGGAGCAAACGCGTCTGGTTCCACATCATGCCAAACGTGCCTGAAGCAGCGTCAGGGTAAGAAAAGGATGGAATTCCAGCAGACGCAAGAATCTGTTTGCCTTCCTCAACTGTATCTCCGCCCATCCAGCTTGTGATAATTGGCTTTTTTTGAACGTTTGAAACTTCGCTAATGAGCTTGGCTGTGGCAGTTGGGTCAGTCATATCCTGAGGAGTTAAAATTGCAACAACTCCATCTGTCCCAGGATCTTTGACTACAGCATTAAACGCATCTCTGTATCTCTCAGCGGATGCATCGCCCAAGATATCAACTGGATTTCCATGACTCCATGCTGGTGGAAGAACTGTATCTAGATAACTTAATGTTGTATCCGAAAGCGTTGCCATCTCCCCTTCATGTGCTACAAGAGCGTCGGTAGCTAAAACTGCAGGGCCTCCAGCATTCGTCACTATTGCAAGGCGAGGTCCAGTTGGAGTTGGTTGATGTGCAAGCACCTGCGCCATATCAAAAAGCTCTGCCACAGAATCCACGCGCAAAACGCCTGCACGTTCGCACGCAGCATCAAAAACCTCATCGCTCCCTGCAAGGGCTCCTGTGTGCGAAGCTGCAGCATGGGCACCTTCTTTACTTCTTCCTGGCTTAATGACAATAATCGGCTTTCTCCACGAAACTTCTTTAGCGCCGCTCATAAACATGCGAGGATTGCGAACAGACTCCATGTACATGAGGATGCTTTTCGTTGATGGGTCCTCCCCAAAGTACTCAATAAGATCCCCCCAGCCTACATCAGACATAGATCCTATGGAAACGAACGCACTAAACCCAATCTTTTCCTTGAGGCTCCAATCAAGCACCGCTGTACAAAGAGCTCCCGATTGGCTGATAAAGGCAATAGAACCTGGATTTGCTATCCCTCTTGCAAATGTGGCATTTAACCCAATCGAAGGGTTCATGATCCCAAGACAGTTTGGCCCAATGATGCGTATGGAGCTCGCTCTTGCAATAGAAAGGATCTCCTCCTCAAGTTTTCTACCTTCCTCGCCAATTTCGGCAAAACCTGCGGAAATGATGATCACCGCTTTTACATGTGCTTGCGCACAAGTGCGCATGACTTCAGGAACATGTGCTGCAGGCACCACAATCACGGCAAGATCTACTGGTGGAGCGTCGGCAACGCTCTTAAAACAGGGAATGCCAAGCACCTCTTCTCTATGAGGATTAATGGGATATACTTTCCCCTCAAACTTTGAGGAGGTAAGGTTCGCCATAAGGGTCCGACCCACCGTTTTGGGTGTATCCTTAGCACCAATCACAGCAACCGACTTCGGCCGAAAAACGGCTTCAAGCGGATGAATACTTCTCTCTTGCATGTCTTGTGCCTCACTTATTTAG
>PMZB01000299.1 GCA_003170575.1 Chlamydiia bacterium
TCTGGCCCAAATAAGAGTGGAAACTTTTGCAATCAAGCACTAGGCTCCTTGCAAAGAAAGAATATTTTTGATATATTAGTCGCCTAACGAGGTAAAGAGAGGATGTCTCAAGGTAACAGTCCCGGATTTTCCGGCCTTCGTTCTTATTTCTGGCCGGTGCACATGCATGAGCTTACGAAGATCATTCCCATGATCATCATGCTGTCTTTCATCGCCCTTGACTCTACGATCCTTCGCAACCTCAAGGATTCTTTAGTCGTCACGGCGCGCGGGTCGGGCGCCGAGATCATTCCTTTCATCAAGGTTTGGGGCGTCATGCCATCAGCTATCATCTTCATGCTTATCTTCTCTAAGATCAGCAACTGGCTCAATAGAGAAGCCCTCTTTTACGTCACAATTCTTCCGTTCATTCTCTTCTTTGGACTTTTTGCAGCCTATTTCTATCCTCATAGATTAGCTGTTCAACCAGATGCTTTCTGCGATATGCTGCGAAGCTCTCTTCCTCAAGGTTTGAGTGGATTTGTCGAGTGCATTCGCAACTGGACTATTGCAACCTTTTATATCCTCGCAGAGCTGTGGGGAAGCGTTGTGCTCTCCCTTCTTTTCTGGGGATTTGCAAATGACACTACACGAGTTTCAGAAGCAAAACGATTTTATGCCCTCTTTGGTTTGGGTGCAAACGTTGCATTGTTAGCCTCCGGGCCAGCAATTATTTATTTCTCCAATATTAGAAGCTTGCTGCCTCCAGAAGTGGATGCATGGCAAATTACGCTGAACTACCTTATGGGCATGGTTTGTCTTGCTGGTTTATGTGTCATCGCTGTTTACTGGTGGATCAATAGATACATTCTGACAGATCCTAAGTTCTTTGATGCTACTGAGATCAAAGCCCGTAGAGCCAAACCCAAAATGTCTATCAAAGATAGCTTGCTCTACCTTGCTCAATCAAAATACATTCTCTGTATCGCAACACTCGTCATCGCCTATGGTATCAGCATTAACCTTGTAGAAGTCACCTGGAAATCCCAGTTAAAGCTTCAATATCCAAATCCAAATGACTACAACACCTTTATGGGGTACTTCTCCACAATTACCGGAGCAGTAACTATCTTCATGATGCTGTTTGTGGGTGGAAATGCGATGAGGAAAAGCTGGGGCTTTGCTGCCATCTTGACTCCAATTGTCCTTTTGGTGACAGGCACAGCATTCTTTGCATTTGTTATCTTCAGAGATTCTCTTTCAGTCTTCATCGCAGCTCTAGGAACAAGCCCTCTTATGCTTGCCGTCCTCTTTGGTGCTGCGCAAAACATCATGAGCAAGTCTTCAAAATACTCGCTCTTTGATCCAACCAAAGAAACAGCCTACATTCCTCTTGACTCAGAAGCAAAAGTCAAAGGAAAAGCTGCTATCGACGTTGTCGGAGCCCGTCTTGGAAAATCTGGCGGATCGTTTATCCAGCAGATCTTGCTTCTTGCGTGCGGTACCATTAGTGCAATCACTCCGTACATTGCTGTGATCCTGTTTGGTATCATCGCAGTATGGATACTTGCCGTGCGCTCCTTGAGTAAGCAGTTTACTCAGCTTACTCTCGCAAAAAGCGAAGTGTAAGTAGTTTTTACTTATTCTACCTAACAAGCCTCATCTAGGAGAGTTCTCCTAGGTGAGGCTTTTTTTTAATCACTGAATTTGCTGTAAAGCAAATTCATCCGTCTGATACTCTACACACCTATTTCTAGAAAGTAAGAAAGGATTTTCATCCATGGAAAAAGTTAAACGTTGGCACTTTGTTGTCATTTTCGCGGTATTGGCGTGGACTGTGTATACCATTCTTCCTTCCGCAATTTACTACACAAAGCCGCTTGATCGGCCAATTGACTCACCACAAGCTTCTGTTATTGAGTCGGAAATAGTCTCACGGCTTGATGCGCTGAAAGCAGACTCAATCGACTGGATCTATGCATTCTGCAACATGATTGGCGTCACACCCAAAAACGTCCACTTGGATGAAAAAGATCCTGCTTCCATCTATTTTGAGGTTACATCTGAAGCAGATGCCGCCAGTGTAAGGAACTTTCTCCCTCAGGCAGGATATTCTATTCCTTTTAAGCCATCCCAACTATTCCTAGGCAATATCGACGGAAAAAAAGTGCACGTCATTCGCCGTCTTGGTGTTGATATTACAGAAAAAAACAAAAATGACTTTTTCTCGTTTGTGCAAAAAAAAGATGCTTCAGGGAAACTGTCTGAGCCCTATTTTAACCTGGTCAAAGATCGATTTGTGAACCTCGCCCTAGATATTTTTGGGCCATCTCCTCTTTCTAAAACCCTTCAACAAGCTCTTTCGACACCAGAAGACAAGGAAGCGTTCCAACAGATCCTTGATACTGTGTCGGAATGGTCTACGTTTAGAAATACACCTCTTCTTCCTCGCCTTGTCGCATCACTCTTTCAAGGGAAAAATGCAAAATCATCGTTTGAATTGACTTTAAAGCTTGTTCGACAAGAAAAAGACAAAGTCAAATCTCAGATGGGACCCACTCCTACCGAGAGTATGGAAAAAGGAGAAGCGCTTTCCAAAAAATTGGAGCAGCTTGAAGAGGTAGATCATCTGCTTAGCTCACAGGAGAATACTCTTTCCTACGATGTCACTCCGCTTACAAAAGAGTTGATTGAGACAACGGTTATCAAAGCTCATGCAGACAACCCTGAAGCACCCTCGTACACCCTCGTCTATAGCACTAACCCTCTTCTCTCTTCAATCACGCTCGACTGGAGCCAAGACAATATTTTCATCCAACCGTATGAAGACATAGTTTCAATACTCGGCCAAACTGCTTCTACAGAAGAAGCCTCAAGGCTTAAAGACACTGTCCACCGCATGCTTCTTAATACGATTGCCTCCCTGGGTCAAGAAACAGGAGAGACCATAGAAACAGAGGGAGATGCGTATACAATTGCACTTACCGCTTCCTCGTCTAACAGTCTCATCGTTCTCTCCCTCAAGAGTGTTGCTCAATCTCTCACTCAATCTCTTCTTAACTTCATCACTACTACATGGCACCCGGAAACAGCAGACCTCCAAGAAGATGTCTACCCACGCATTGATGGTACAAAGTTTCTTTCCCTCCCAGCCGATGAACGAAGCCTCTGCTTGGTTGTGTTCTCTCCTTCTGTCACTCAAATGAAACAAGGTTCCTTCAAGAACACATCTTTGTACATCATCCTGCGCAATGGCCAAAGGCTGTTCTCAAATAAAGGAGAAGAAGGCGCCACCCTAAAAAAAGATATCGAAAGCTTAATTGCCCCTCTTCAACAACGAGGGTTTCTCCTGTACTCAGGAAAATTGTTGCAGGGCAAAGAGTTTGAAAATGATTTTGTATTTGAGCTGGAAAACTTTCAACAGCCGCTTATCGACGCAACGCGCGAAGCCTTCTTGACTCCTGGAGGAATTAGCGCATCTGTTCTCGACTGCGGAACCTATGAAACAAGACTCAATGCAGAAAACAAGATCGATGATCTTATGCAAGAAGAGCTGATCAAATGGAAAGAAGCATGGGCTGCGGCTCAAGTCTCGCTCAACCCAGCAGATCACTATCTTGTACCAAAACCAACGAAAAATCTGTTCCTGTCTAACCTTAAGCGTTCTTTTAGAGAATATTTTCGAGGCGACCCTTCTAGAATCATCAAGTGGGGGCTAGACCTGTCGGGCGGTAAAAGCGTGCGCATAAGCCTGCTGGACCAAGCAAATCGCCCTGTCACAAAGACGGATGATCTCAAACAAGCTACGTCCGAGCTCTATTCCCGTCTCAATAAAATGGGCGTTTCAGAGCGCACCCTTCGCATTGAAAACGGGACCATTCTGATCGACTTCCCTGGAGCACGTGATGTCTCTGCAAGCGATCTTGTGAAGGCATCTGCTATGTACTTCCATGTAGCTAATGAAGAGTTTAACCAACTTAACCCTGATCTTGCAAAAGCCTCCCACGAGTTTCTCCAAGAGGTGTGGAATGAAGCTGCCCTTACAAACGCTAAAGATAGTGAAAGCATCAATCGGATCGCACTTAAAAAAGTTCAAGCAGTTGAGTCAGGGCTGCTTATCGATCCAAATATCCAAGCACTTCTTGACCATAATCTAAAGCTCGAAGATCCAACGCAACCACCTGCCGCCTCCGCCTTTGATGACAAAATCTCTATCATCGCCCGATGGCACGGAGATACGCCTGAAGAATGGCCAAGCCGCACACATCCCCTCATGTTTGTGTTCAAAAACTTCGCATTGGAAGGTTGCAACCTGGAAAATGTCCACCCTTCCTACGACCAATCCAAGGGCAATATTCTCGTATTTAATGTGAGAGGATCCGACGCTCGCGGCCAAGGCGTTCACCCGCGCGATGAGTTCTACACATGGACCTCGCATTTCTCCGAAGAAGGGATAATGGGAACCCCGCTCGAACAATATTCTCGAGGCAGAGGCTGGCGCATGGCAGTTATTTTGAATGGCAATGTGGTCAGCTCGCCTGCTCTTTCATGCGGACTGCGTGATAGTGCCATGATCACAGGAAACTTCACACAAAGAGAAGTAGAACGTCTTGCACGCAGCCTTCAGGCAGGATCTTTGTCCTTTACACCAAAAATCCTCTCAGAACAAAACGTCAGCCCAGAGCTTGGCGCAAGGGAGCGCCACCAGGGCCTATTTGCAGCAGCACTCTCTATCATTGCAGTGGTCAGCATCATGATCGCCTGCTACCACTTTGCAGGAACTGTTGCAAGCATCGGTGTTCTTTTTAACCTGTTTATCATCTGGGCAGTCATGCAGAACATTGAGGCTGCTATCACTCTTCCAGCAATTGCAGGTATAGTCCTCACAGTAGCTCTTGCAGTTGACGCGAACGTGCTTGTGTTTGAACGTATCAGAGAAGAATTTTCCATCTCAGGCCGTATCGCTACCTCCATCATTCGCGGCTACCAAAAAGCACTTTCCGCCATTGTTGACTCTAACCTCACAACCCTTATCGCATCATTCATCCTCACACAATTTGACTGCGGTCCTGTACGCGGTTTTGCTGTCACCCTGATCATCGGCCTTCTCTCCTCGCTCTTCACATCCCTCTTCGTCACCAGATGCTACTTTACTTATTGGGCACAAAATCCCGCTCACACCATGCTCAAGATGTCACAGTGGATTAAACCTACTTCCTTCAACTTCCTTGCTTTCAAAAAACCCGCATTTCTCATCTCAGCAGTCATCGTAATTGTAGGCATTCTCGTCTCCTCTTTCTCCTGGAGATCGATGCTCGGCATGGATTTCACTGGAGGCTATGCCCTCATCCTTGACGTCACCAACACAGACATCTCGCCCAAAGAAACAGCAGAAAAAGCTCTCTGTGCTCATGGTGTCACTCCTTCTGAAATTCAGATACGCGAACTGGGAAGACCCAATTCTCTCAGAATCCAGCTCTCCTCCTCGCTTGAAGAGGAAGGAAGACCATTCCACAATCTGCCAGAGTCCATCGACACTGAAACACACTTTGACTATCAGCGCATCCCGCGCCTGAACTGGGTCGTAGACACACTCGAACAAGCGCACCTCTCTATAGCTCCAGAGACAAAAGAAAACCTCACAGCAGCCTGGACCTCTATCAGCGGACAGTTCTCCGACACCATGCGCAATAACGCCCTTCTGGCCATGAGCCTCGCCATAGTTGCTATTCTTGTCTACATCGCCATCCGCTTTGAATGGAAATACGCTATCTCAGCCGTGCTCGCCCTGCTCCAAGATGTGCTTCTGACCCTCGCCACAATAGCCATCCTCCACGCATTCGGAATGCCCCTACAAATTAACCTGGAAGTGATCGGCGCTATCATGACAATCATCGGCTATGCACTCAACGACACCATCATCATCTTCGACAGAGTACGCGAAGACCTGCTCCTCTATCGCAAGAAACGGTTCTCCGAGATCGTCAACCTCGCACTCAACAGCACCCTGAGCAGAACGCTTATGACCTCCGGCATCACCCTCACAGTACTACTCTTTCTCACCCTATTCGGCGGCTCCTCCATCTTCTCCTTCTCCTTCGTCATGTTCACAGGCGTCTTCCTCGGCACACTCTCTTCCCTCTTCATCGCAGGACCATTGCTGATATTCTTCCATTCACGCGACGAACAGGCTGAAGGCTAAGTTGAAGGAACTGTGGGGGCTTTATAAGCCCCCACACTCTTTGCGTCGAAAGACTTACCCTCTCTTTTTTCCAAAAAAGAAGAACAAATTATGAAAAGCTTTTTTGAAGATCTTAAAAAAGGATTAGAGGAAGCTATTGCTCAAGAAAATGGTGAGAAGGTTCTGCGATCACGCGTTATCGAAATTCCAGAGAAATCCATAGTGGACAATAAAAAAAATGCCGATGACCGGACTCGAACCAGCACCTGGTTACCCAGAGTAGATTTTGAGTCTACCGCGTCTACCATTCCGCCACACCGGCAAAAAAAGATCTGAATGGTGCCAAGAAGGATAAGAGGAATGCCTTTTTCAACGCCAGCTATTTCTTGTTGAAACTATAAACTTTTGGGAATTAGCCCACATAACTCTTCAGTAGTTCCAACCAGCTTTTAACCGACTCTAGAGTAATTCTTTGCTGGGGATCCACCTCCATCAGCTTAAGACATATGAGCTTAAACTGATCGCGCACTGTCCATCCTGTTGTTCTTTCCTGAATAGCCTTAAACCAGCTAGACATTTGATTTACTATTTCGTCAATTTTCTCGGCGGCAATCTCTGCATCCTGTGTGGATACATGCTGCAATTGCCATTGATATATCACTTGTAAGTCTTTGAACCAATGTGGTGAGTCCTCATAATATAATTGAATCAATAGACACCCGGCAGCAAAAGCTTCAACTCTAAATAATTCATTTGGTGTGCTCAGGATTTTTCCAAGCAACTCTGGAGGAGTGTACTCAACAGTTCCATACCAATGATTCAAACAAACTGTTTTTTTATCATCCTCTCGAAAACTCTTTGACAATCCTAAGTCACTCCATTTACACCCAACCTTCCCCTCAGAGGTTCTTTTCCATAGAGCATTTGCCAACTTGATATCTCCGTGTATTCTCTGATCCTCTTTGAGTTCTAATAAACCATTAATGAGACTCAAGGCACAGTCTACCAAATCTTTTGACGAAGGTTTCATGAGTGAAAAGGTTTTCATTGACGAAAGGTATGGTTCTACAACGCGTAGCTTTCCTGGAACATCAGGCGAATAAGGTTGTTCCCATACAAGAGTAGGAGTCAAAACGCAAGAATATTTTGAACTTATGCGTATTTCTCTTTTGAAAGATTCGTATTTTTTTCGCGCCCTTTCCTTATCCAAAGCAATTCCAGAACGACGCCTCCTGTTAGTTTTTTGAACAAAGCTTTGAGCAGAGGAGAGAGAATCAAAAGGCAAGCCAATAACAAGCCGAACAGTTTTGATCAAGCCTTCAGCTATAAATCCATTCATCCTTTTGAGTACTACATAAAAAACCCTCTTTCCTGTATCCGCAAAAAGGGAAGTTTCCATTGGAGATACCTTTTTTGCAAAAAACATTTTCCCAGGATCTTTTTCAAATATCTCCTTCGTTTTTTCCACAACCTCTGCAATATTCCAAAAATCGCTCACAGATAAAGGGGATGTATTTGGCGCAGTAAGACCTTCAATATGTGCTTTTTGAATCTGCTCGATCCGTTTACATAATTTATCTTCTAAAGCAAAATCCAGACCTTCGCAAAATTGCCGTATTGGCACTTTGGATAACTCTCGTAACACACGTTTGGTAGACTGATCGCGAGGATCCGACGCAAATACATGATACGCCTCCCTCATAGATACAGAGGAAATACACTGACCTAAAGATGCCATAAATAACCTAAATAGAAATTATTTTAGCC
>PMZB01000105.1 GCA_003170575.1 Chlamydiia bacterium
AATGGGTCCTGCTGTAAAGGGACGCCACCAAACATTTCCAGCATCGCAAAACATGAACCCATTTAACTTTTTCCAAAGTGGATGTTCATATTCACCTGATAAGAGAAGCGAAGACATACCTCCTCGAGGTGTCTTATCCTTATCACCGTAGTTCGGTCCTAGGGCGTTATATCTAAAACCACGAACGGTTTGCTCGCCGCCCAAATACAGCCTTTCAACCATTGGAATATGGCTGGGTTTTGAGCCAAAAACAGGCTGGAGGGTGTGAGCATCTGCTCGAAACTTCCATATTCCTTTCCCAAATGGTGAAAAGAAAACTGAGTTTAAATAGCCCAAGGACAAAAAGTGATGGTCCCCTCCAATTCCTGCATATTCTGTGAGCATGGAAGAGCGATACCCTTTTGTAGGAATTACAGGATGATTGGTTGTATCATAGTTAAGAGATACCCCAACTGCTGAGAGAACACCTCCTATCTTTGACTCTCGAACCAACGATTTATTTTTCTCCCTACGAAGCGACTCGCCTAAATGAATATCAGCATCCCGTATCCGGTAATGTGTGCCAAAAGTCCAGAGAGCATTGAGCGCATAACTTCCTGTGACCGTCGCTTCCGAGGAATGGATTGTATAATCATTCCATGCGTACGCATTTCGTTCTTTAGTATAATCAACGCCCAAAACCCATTTGGTATCCAAGAAAAATGGCTTGGTCCAAGAAACTCCATAAGAGAACATCTTTGTCCCAATTGTAGTTTGGACGCTTGCATACTCACCTGCTCCACGCACGGCTTTAAGGCCCTGAGAAAAGAGTCTAGGAATTCCAGCAACGCGAAAGTTAGTATCTGATACACTTAACGTTCCACCAAGTCCTTCTGATGAGTTCCACCCAAAACCAGCTGTAAACCGTGCTGTGGTGGGCACTTCTTCAACCTCAATGTGCACATCGCGAAAATGAGCCTCTCCAGAAGAGAGTGTGGCAGATTTTACTGCATATGCGTTTACTGATTTAAAATAGCCAATATTGCGCAACCGCTCTTCAGTCTTTGCAAGCAGCGTGCTATCAAAGATCGCCCCAGGCACAAGAAGTGTTTCATGGAGTATCAATGAGGCATCTGTGCGTGTATTTCCAATAATCTGAATCATCCCTACACGAAAACACGTGCCTTCTTCAATCTTAAATGCGACATCATAAACCCGTTCTCCATCGCGCAATTTTGGTTCAGGAATCACATTCGCATCGATGTACCCCTTTGACCCATAAAGATCCGATATGTTTTTTGCTGCTGTAGCAATAGCTTGCGGGGAATATTTATCTCCAGGCTGCACTCCAGTTTTTTCAATCAGTGTCTTTTCAGGAAAAATGGTATTTCCCATGGCTGACATCTTCCCCAAACGGTACACCTTGCCGCGCTCAGCTGTAATATCAACAATAATTCTGTCAGATCTATCTGAAGAGGGGGTAATCTTGCATGTCACCTTTGCGTCTAGGAGTCCTTTATTTTGGAGGTAAGTAAGCACTGTATGCTCATCTTGGCGGAACACATCTTTATAGTATGTGCCTTGACTTGTAAGCCATGACAACCAAAAGCTGTATTCTTTGGTCATCAATTTCTCTCCCAATTCCTCGGCCTCATCGCGAGTAAACCCGTGAAAGCGAATTCTCTCAATAAGCCCGGCCTTGCCTTCAGAAACTGAAATTTCGATATTCACGGTATTGGGAGAGCCTTCTACTGGGACAAGCTTATAATCAATATCTGATTCAAAAAACCCTTTCTTGACATAATACTGGCGCACTTTTTGGATTGCCTTATTAAACCCAGGGCGGTCATAAATGGCGCCATGTGCTATCCCCAGCTCTTTTTGCAGCGCATCTTTCTCAATCGCCTGATTTCCCTTCCAGATAATTTCCTGAATCACAGGCTTTTTCCACACCTTGAGTGCAACCACCACTTCGCCATTGACCACGCTCACACTTGGTTCAACCCGGTCATACTCTTTTGCAATAAGCTTCAAATCCTTATCAAATTCAGCTTGGGAAAACCTCTCTCTCTCTTTTGTACTCAGCGTTTTCAAAAGCTCCTGATCAGCTCCTGCCTCCCCCACAACCTGTATTGTAATAGAATGAACAGGAAGGGCTTCAGGACTTAAGGTGCTCTCTCCAAACGAAGGTGAGGCGAAAAAAAGAAACCCTGTCAAACACAAGGCACTAAAAAATCCACATTTCATACTTTCTCTGCTGTTAGATTGAGAGGAAAAAGAGTACGATGAACCAGAGTATAAGGCAACTTCAAAAGCACACCATCCAAATAGCTAAATTAAAGAAAAATTTATTGAGTTTTTATCTGCTCTTCTGATAATAAAAAGAAAAACCATCGAGGAGTCGGTTCATGAGAATAGGTGATTATTACAATGTTTTTGGTGCATCTTACCAAAATGCTTGCCGCGGATTTACGGAATTCTCGGTACCTAAAAAAATTGCTATCGGCATTTTGACGGGATTGTTCGGTATTTGTACACTTGGCATAGCAGCCTTACCCGTATTTCGCTTGCTCACAGAGAACTGGAAGCCGAAATCTACTCCCAAGGTGGATCAGGTAGCACAAAATACCCTTTCTCAAAAAAACGTTGTCACTATCAGAGCAGGAGGTAAGCTTGTTTGTGACGTACCGCCGGAAACAGTTGTTGAAATCAACATCGAAAATTGTAAATTTAAAAAAGTCCCCTCATGGGTCTTTGAGTGCACTAATGCAAAAAAACTGATTCTGTATGATTGCGGCTTAACAGAACTTTCAGTCGATATAAAAAAACTTAAGAATCTTACATATCTTGATCTTGGAAAAAATAATTTGACCAAGATTCCAGATCTTTCTCCACTTAGTTCTCTCGAAACTCTGTGCCTGCAGGAGAACTCTCTCAAGACTGTCCTCGATTTCAGTAAATTACCTCAGCTTAGACATCTAGAATTGCATCAAAATCCCGAGCTTGAAGAGATTACTGGTCTAAAATTATGTAGTAAGTTGCAGAACCTTCTACTTGGTCCAAAATTAAAGGATCAGATAAACAATCTTGGCAATTTAAGTGACAAGATATGGGTAGAAATCCGAGATGACAGTGGTAATTATATTGAAGGGGATTTTTACGAAGTTGAAGTTATATCTCTTCCTGAATAAGAAGAGATATATTGTAATCCGACTAGACTGGCCTAGATATCTCAAGAAGGTGTTCCATAATTTCTGGATTCGCAAGCGCCGATGTATCTCCAATCTGCTCACCAAGATAGAGGTTGCGTAATATCCTTCGTACAATTTTCCCTGAGCGTGTTTTTGGAAGATCTGGGACAAACACAATGTCTTTTGGCACACCAATTGGACCGAACATATGATGTATATGCTGTTTTATATCCGTTGGGGAAAGAGACTCTTTGGCCACGATGAAAGCGACAATATCATTTCCTTTAATTGCATCGGGAACTGCTATGACAGCAGACTCCACAACGCCTGGGAATGTGGAAATAGCAGCTTCGATCTCTGCGGTACCAAGGCGATGGCCGCAAACCTTGATCACATCATCGGCTCTTCCCACAATCCAAATGTATCCATCAGCGTCCTTATACGCCTCATCTCCCGTATAATAAAATCCAGGGAATTTCTCCAAGTATGTTGTCAAGAATTTATTTTGATCTTTATATACGCCCCTCATCATGCCTGGCCATGGTGCCGCAATGCATAGAAACCCTTTTTCCCCAGTACTTGCTTCCTCGCCATTTTCACGAAGAATTTTGGGATTGATGGTCAGAAATGGGAAACAACAGGAACCTGGACGAAGGTTGGTTACTCCAGCAATTGGCGATATAAGATATCCTCCTGTTTCAGTCTGCCAATATGTGTCGACAATGGGGCACCTCCCCTTTCCCATCTTTTCATAATACCACTGCCACGTTTCTGGAAGTATGGGCTCGCCCACCGATCCAAGAACACGTAAAGAATCAAAAGTGAATTTCGAGGGAATAGTATCCCCGCAAGAAGCCAGCTGTCGTAATAACGTCGGAGAAGTATAGAGATGCGATACTTTATACTGATCAATCAAAGAGAAAAACCTTTCAGGCGTAGGATACGTCACAACACCGTCATACATCAATACCACACACCCAAGAGCAAGCGGTGCATATGTTATATATGAATGCCCCGCAATCCATCCAATATCGGCTGTGGAAAACCACACCTCTCTCTCCTCTTTGTGCGGGAATAAAAGCCCCTGTATGCCCCACACATACTTCATCGTTGTGAGAGCGTATACTACATATCCCCCAGTTGTATGCACTATCCCTTTTGGCTTGCCTGTTGACCCACTTGTGTACAGGAGAAACAAAGGATCTTCTGAATCCATTGGCTCTGGATCACAGATCTCATTCATCGATCCTATATTCCATGGAACATCCTTTGTTGTTATTGAAAAGGCGAGAGAGCAATTATTGCATGTAATAACCTTTTTTAGAAAATCGCTTTGAAGGAAGGCTGAAGAAAGCTCTGGCCGTAGTGGAAACACTTTTCCTCTGCGCCTTCCACCATCGGCTGTGACAAGCACTTTACATTGGACATCAGTGAATCGCTCTTCTGCATTACAAGCTGAAAACCCTGAAAAGCACACGACGGCGACTGCGCCAATCTTTGCACAGGCAAGCTGCGTAATCAGCAATTCAGGAACCATAGGCATCCAAATGCCAACCCTATCGCCTTTCTTCACATCCTGAGCTTTTAAAAGATTGGCTGCCTGATTAACTGCTATGGAAAGATCTTTATAGGTATAGATCCTGCTTCTGGAATCCTCCTCACATACCCAAATAAGAGCTGTTTCCTGCCCATGTTTTGGTACAAATCTATCTACACAAACAGAGGCTGCATTTAATTTTCCCTTCACAAACCACTTTCCAACGAAAGCATCGTTTGTTGATTCTGGCTTTTCCCACACAGTTTGATAGGGAGCCATCCAGGGAATCATTTTGGCTTGCTCATCCCAAAATTTTTCAGGATTTTTGATGGATTCTTCCCAGAAATCTTTATACGCATTTGGTGAAGCAACATAGGGATTTTCTCCATATATCGCTGTTGACAAAATGACAATAATAACAAAAAGAAATCTCATCATGTAAATGCGATTCTGCAACCCATTTGTTGCCCCAGGCCCACGCGCGCTCTGAGAGCATTAATTACATCTGGACTAATTTTTTTAAAGTGCCATTTATTGTAATGACGAATTTTTTCAATGAGAAAGGTCATCGCTTCTTTATACTTCTCTTGCTGCACCTGTTTCGTCTCTCTGCGAAGATTCGTATCGTGTGCCAGAGTAATAGGGTCCATGTAAGGATATACGTTAGGCAGATCCTCAATACTAGGATACCACTGACCCAGATCCTCAAGATTAGGTAACGTTTTAGCAAAGGTATCTACGAGTGTAGGGAAATTTGCAGTCCCAAATCCGAAAAGACTGCGAATCTTGCTCAAAACCCGCCCTAACTTAGTGGTAATACCACATTCAACGTAGCGCACTGGCTTGCCATCTTGTGTTTTGTCTTCCACCACATCTACCCACCACTCCCAGCGCGAAGCATGTGTACCTTCTATCTCCCGCTCCCTCAACGTACAAAGAGAGCCAAAACTTTCCCCCGCCGGGTCAACATCCCCCATGCAAAGCTTTCGAAGCTTATCAATTTTTTCTTGACTAATCTTACGTATATGACGGGTATTATACGTATGAATTCTCGTGATGAGGGAACTTACAGCACTCTTATAAAGTCCATCCTCATCGGTCTCATGGAACGGGCAAAGAAACTCTTCTTTCTTTGTCCGTTGAGGCAAATTATCACAAAGAACATCAACAATCTTACCCAAGTCATAACTATCTCGCCTAAATAAACGCGAAAATTGGAATGCAATATGATCAATAATGTTTGGCCAGCCACCTCTTTCGTATCTCCCTTCGTATCCCCCCATAATGGTTGTAGCAACACACGTTATCTTTTGGCCATTTGTTGTTTTTCCTTCAGTCACTCGTAAGGAGGGGGCACAACGGGTTCCCACCCACATTAACAAAGTATCTATGTTTCTGTTGGAAGGCAGATCATACTCTGGGTTGCCTTCAAACCTTGCATTCTCTGATGGCATACAAACCTTTTTTTATAATTGATAGCGCCCGCTTAAGGCGCGGCTTAAGGTGCCGCGGTCTACAAAATCAAGCGACGTGCCCACAGGGACGCCGGTGGCAAGGCGAGACATTTTTAAAGACAGGGGCGCAAGTTCGTTGCGTAAATATGCAGCCGTAGCATCCCCCTCAAGGGATGAGTCAAGAGCAAAGATAACTTCTTCAATGCCAGAGTGCACCCTTTTTTTCAAAAGAGGCATATCCATTGAGTCTACTCCCCTCTCGTCAAGCGGAGAAAGAAGCGATCCAAGCACATAGAAAGTTCCAGGGAAAAGATTAGTTGTATCAATAGCGTAGACATCTTTAGAGCTTGCGACAACACAAAGAAGCTTTGCATTCTTTCGCTCGTCAGAGCAAAAAGGGCAAGGAAGCGTTTCAATGTGGGTGCGGCATTCAGGACAAGTCATCACCCCTTGGCGCAAGCCTGAAAGGGCGTGAGAAAATTCTTCTATTGCTTCGCTATCCCAACGGGAAAGCATGTCAAACACAAGACGTTCTGAAGTTTTTCGTCCGATCCCCTGGAATCGATTAAAACAGGAGACTAATCGCTCAAATGCAAGTGGATATTTCACAACACCCCTTTAAGTAAAAGAAAATCTACAGTATACTACACACAGGAGTATATCATTGAGAAAAAATTATGCATAACCTATCAGTTGTTATTCGCGCCACTGCTTCTTATCTTCCAGAAAAAATTTTGACAAATGATGATTTAAGCAGAATGGTCGATACCTCTGACGAGTGGATTGTAACAAGGACAGGAATTAAGGAGCGAAAAATTGCCGCGGAAGATGAATATTCATCTACGCTTGGAGCAAATGCTGCAAAAAAACTCCTGGCAAAACTTGATTTTGACCCCATGGGTATTGATCTTATCATCGTTTCCACAATGACCCCTGATTACATATGCCCCTCAACTGCCGCCTTGATCCAACATGCGATAGGCGCAAAAAATGCAGCCGCCTTTGATATTGCAGCGGCATGCTCTGGTTTTGTATATGGACTCTCTACTGCAAAAGCATATGTGGAATCCGGCCTCGCTTCCACCATCCTGCTTATCTCCACGGAAAAAAACTCAGCCTTTATTGACTTTACAGACAGAAATACTTGCGTTCTTTTTGGAGATGGGGCAGGCGCATGTTTGATCCAAAAAGGAGTTCAAGGACTTGTTATCAAAGAACTGAATCTCGGCGCAAGCGGAGAAGAATCCGGCCTCATCATGATCCCAGCAGGCGGTTGCCGATTTCCTGCGACGAACGCAACCGTTGCCAATAAACAACATTTCCTCCAGATGCAAGGAAAAGAGGTTTTTAAGCATGCTGTACGCAGGATGGAAGAGTCCATTAACGTATGCCTGAAAGCAGCACATATCTCTCCAGAAGCCATTCGGTGGCTTATTCCTCATCAGGCAAATATACGCATCATTGATGCTTTGGCCAAACGATTGTCACTGCCCCCAGAAAAGGTTGCTATAACCATAGATCGGTTTGCAAACACCTCTTCAGCAACTATCCCAATCACTCTAGATCTACTTATGGACCAAAAGAAAATTGTAGATAAAGATATTCTCCTCTTAACAGCCGTTGGCGGAGGCCTTACCTGGGGAACAGTTCTACTTGAGGCAAGACTTTCATGAAACTCTGTTACATCTTCCCAGGGCAAGGAGCCCAATATGTAGGAATGGGCAAGTCTTTTTACGATGCCTACCCAATCGCACGCGAAACCTTTCAGGAAGCAGATGACAGCCTGCACCAAAATCTTTCCAAAATCATTTTTTCCGGCCCTGAAGACGCCCTGACAGCTACACGTACAGCACAACCTGCAATCTTTGTTGTAAGCATCGCAATCTTGCGTACCTTGATGAAACACTTCTGTCTTCCACTACCTACCTGCGCAGCAGGCTTAAGTCTTGGCGAATATACTGCTTTGACAGCAGCTGGTGTCATCCCCTACGAGGAAGCGCTCTCCCTCGTTGCTCTTCGAGGAGCAGCTATGCATGAAGCCTGCGAAAAGATTAGGGGAGGCATGGTTGTTATTTTGGGGCTTCCGGATGATGAGGTGCGAGCTCTTGTTGAAGAAGCACAGCTCCCCCACGATCTATGGTGTGCCAATTTTAACTGTCCAGGCCAGGTTGTAGTGTCAGGAACATTTAAGGGGTTAGACAAAGCTAAAGAGCTCGCTCTTAAAAGGGGGGCAAAAAGGGTTTTGCCGCTTCAAGTGCATGGGGCATTCCACAGCGGCCTTATGCAGGAGGCAAAAGAAAAGCTAGAGCTTGCTTTATCTACAACAACCCTTAAAGCATCAGATATTCCTTGCGCAATGAATGTGACGGGCGCTTTTTGCAATGAACCTAATAAAATTCGTTCTCTTCTTGCGGACCAAGTCTGCTCCAGTGTACTTTGGCACAAGTGTATTGAAACATGTGAAAACACGCACATCTCTCATTTCATAGAAATAGGATGTGGCAAAACTCTTGCTGGATTAAATAAGAGAATAGGCGTTTCAGTACCAACTGTGAGTGTTGAAACAACGGATGATATTCCTATCCTAGAAACACTGCTCGCATAAACATCAGGAGAGCTTTCTCATGGATCAAAAGCTTCTTTTAGGAAAAACAGCCATAGTCACAGGTGCCACCTCAGGCATTGGGAAGGCAATATTTTTCGCATTCTTGCGCTCCGGTGCAAAAGTGATTGGCCTTGGCACAAATCCTGAAAAAATTGCCAAGATTCAAGAAGAAATAAGGGCAGAAGGGCGCGAACAAAACTCCTTCATTGAACCATGCGATGTCTCTTCAAAAGAAGCTGTGGATTCCTTTTTTGCAAAACTTCCTTCAGAATTTTTGCATCTTGACATCTTGGTAAATAATGCCGGCATAACCAAGGATGGCCTTCTCCTTAGAATGTCACTCGATGACTGGGAAAAAGTATTAGATACAAATCTACGCTCGTGCTTCCTCATGAGCCAACATGCAGCGAAACTCATGATCAAGGCACGATCTGGACGGATCATCAATATAAGCTCTGTTGTGGGCCTTATAGGAAACCCAGGCCAAACAAATTATGCTGCTTCAAAAGCTGGCATCATCGGGTTCTCACGCTCCCTAGCAAAGGAACTTGCCTCAAGAAACATACTTGTCAACTGTATTGCCCCAGGCTTTATTGAGACTGGAATGACAGCAGCTCTAGGCGATGAAAAAAATAAAGAAGCCGCTCACCACATCCCCTTAGGCCGCATGGGAAGCCCTGAAGATGTAGCCAAAAGCGCTCTCTTTTTAGCCTCAGACCTCAGCACCTATATCACCGGCCAGGTACTGGTTGTGGATGGCGGGCTTTCGATAGGATTTTAATTTATTTTATAATAATTAGTTGAAAATGATAAAATTTATGAAAATTGTTAACAAGTAGGAGAAACTTATGGAAGCAATTCGCAACTTTCTTGGAATACCTTCTTACTGCATCGATATCAGTAAAGATGAGGCTGCCTATAGAAAAGCAGTATGGTATGAACAACTTTGTCATTTTCTCCCAACTTTTTTTAGGCCAAAATCAGTGTACCTTTTGGACAGCAGGGATCTTGATAGACTTAGCCGCACATGCAACTCTTTGCAACAGTGTATTCTTAGCCTCCCTCCTAAGAACGATCAAGCTAAATTGAAAATGAAATTGGCATCAATCAGGTTGGAATTGCAGTTAGCGGCTGAAGACCCCTTGGGGATTGCATGCCTAAACAAAAAGGTTAAAACAGTAGCCAATAGTATTTTGCCCGGCAGCTTCTCTGAATACCCTCTTAAAAACTTTTCCCTTGCAGACCTGAAAAAGCAAGCCTTCGTGGATTGCATTATCTTTGAGCTTGAACAGGCTTTCGTCAATAATAACAAAGAGAACCAGATTGAGTGTATCTTTCGACTTGAAGAAGTATGCGATTTGGTAAATTTCAAAAGGGACAGGTGTGAAGTCCACGAATTGGTGGACCCAAATTCAAAAAAGTTGTTGTCAACCTTCAAGCACAATATTCAAGAAGCTGATTTTGTGAAATTTCCTGTATTAGACTATTTGCTCACACTATCATGGCTTTCGCCCAAAGTAGCTATTGAACACTGCAAAGAAGTCCAAAAAAATCTTCCTGAAAAACTTGTAAGCCTATCCCTTTCAGAGAAGCTTAAAGCTCTCGAAACGCTCACGATTAAAACCTATATGGAAGAAGAAATCCCAGAGGAGGCAACATCAATTCTTAAAAGTTTGTTGGAACAAGAAACAGATAAATTTTTGAACCAAATGGCCTCCGACTATAGCTGGCTGCCTGGTGAAGAAAATAACAGTATGATGTATAACCTCCAAAACTTCCTATCCTTACAAAAACTTATTGGAAAAGAACTCCTCCTTAAGCTTGCATCCCTCTCCCCTTCCCTGGTTTCAGCATTTCAAAGCTATCTTATTCAACAACTAAAATATGACATACCAAATTCACCTGATTATGTACGTGATAATGAAGAGGATTCACATATAACAAAGTTCCTTGAACATGTGAAAACCATTATTCAAGCATCTGTCATTCTTAAAGAAAAGAAACTATTGCCCGCTGAGATGCAGCAGATTGATCCCGAATTAGTTAAATATGGAAAAGAAAATTTCTGCAAGATCATCCAACGTTGCACAAGTTACTTCTATATTCCACTTCCCGCACTTTTAGTTATTGCAGAAATGTATAGAACCATGAAGGAATTATACGGGTTTACAATTCCAGCAACATCAATAGAAAATTTTGAGCGCCTGGAAAACCAAGTCAAGGAGAAAAAAATTGGTACTTCTATTAAGCCCTTCATAGAAAGATTTCGAGAACAAATGACCCCTCAAGCACTCCTGAGTGCATTACCTCTTGTTGAAGAACAAAAAAATGCGTTGATCCAAGCAATAAAGTACAGTTATAATTTATTTGACAGTGTAATGTAAAATCAAAGAAAACTTTCCAACCAACGAGGAAACTTATGGAAACAGTCTATAATTCTCCTAGAAAGAGCTCCTCAACTCTTAGAGAGTCAGCAACTGAAGGCTGATTTGGCAAAAAGTGTAGAGAACCTGTTCCAAACTATCACTAAAGATAGCTTCACTTACTACAGCCCTCCTACCTCACTTTTACTTTTTGCTGAAGTTTATAGAACTTTGAAGGAGGTATTCAAACTGACAATTCCGGATCAATCAATAGATAATTTTGATCAGTTGAAAGACCGTATGAAAATTTTAGACCATAACCTCACTATTGAGCCACTTGTGAAAAGATCTCCGGAGCAAATGACTCCACAAGCGCTCCTGAGAGAGTTACCGATCGCGGAAGAACAAAAAAATGCGTTGATCCAAGCTCTAACTTTAAGAAGCACAAGCTAATACTTGAAATATTGCTTCTCCTGACTTTTGGGCCGCTTGATCTACCTTGTCCATCAACTCTTTGGACATTTTCAATTGATACAGTTGGGCTAATGCGGTGTTGCGTGTATTGACAAGGTCATCGGATAAAGGAACATGGTAGGCTTGCATTACCCTGTCGAATGTTTTAGTTGAGAAACACCCTGTCATCGAATACATACGAGTAATAGGATCGTAGACCCCCAAAAGGTCCGTAAATTGTTTCTTTGCATCCGTTACCCGAGAGCATTTAAATCCTTTCAATCCCAAACCTGTATAGAGATTGCCAGCCCACTCTACAGGAAACGCATGAGTTTGCGGAACTTCTCTTAATGCCTTGAGAGAAGCTTTTTGTCTGAGGACAGTTGGGGTAAGCATTGTAATTTTCGCATTTTTCAAGGTCTTCATTCGGCCAGGAGTGCTCATTGTCACTCCCCCATCAGCAATAAAAACCGCTGAATCATCGAGGAGTCCAAACTTCACAGCATTCTGGATCAGCCGACGATTTTCAAGTGCACGCCCATCCCCGATAAATGACATACACAGAAGAGGGCAATCTTTTTTGCCAGGAGCACGGATGCGAAATAAAGAGCAAGGCTCAGGAAAATAGGCTGAAAAGGGGACAACAGCATTCATGGCAGCACGCACAGCCATGTCGAGCTTTACTCCTAGGCGGATCAAGGGGAGCTCATCATCTGCAAGACTGTACCCCAAAGATATGGCTGAGGGGGCAAATCGAGATTTGATGACAGCATCCATCCGACTAAATAAGCCAAGATCAGTACGCAGCCTTAAACAATCTGCATCCATCACGCCAAAGTATAGTGGCGCTTCTTGAGCAGCATGCGTGAGGATATGATTCATAAGGGCAAATGATGCTTCACTGTCTTTAATTCGTTCACGTATCAGCTGAAATGGGATTTGTGACTTAATTGCTGGATGCAATTTCCCCTCCGGCATCTCACAAGAGAGCTGAACCTTTCTTGCACATTCAGAGCTAAAGCGTTTTACAAGAGTAAAAGCTGTATCCAAAGGATAGATTTTGTGAGAAGAGCGACAGCTCCACCGCACCACCCAAAAGAAACCGAAAACTCGGTTGGCAAACGTGTTGACCTTCTGCAATGTTTGAACAAATGTTATGAACGATCTATTGAGCTCTTCATCTACTGACTTAATTTGATTGATACCAATCACCAGAGAAAATCGTCTCTTGAGCTCGCCGACTGATTCGTCGGCATTTTTACCAAAAGACTGTTCTTGGAATATTTTCAGCAGGGCGAGGAGCTGCTCATCATTCTTTACACCAGGAAGATGAGCCAAGGGAATAGTTACATGATAAATTGGATCAGGGCATGGGTCTAAATCGGGGAATACATCACAGGGATCAATTGGTTTGTAGACAGCCTCATCGACGCAAGCTTCTCCATCTATTACAGGTTGATAGGGAAAAGCATCTAACTGCCCCTGAAGAACCTTTGTCAACCATATATGATTTGCCGCCCAGAGCTCACAACACTCTTTAGGAGAAATAGAAGAACAATTAGGTAAAAGAGTTGCCATAGTCAAAAAATCCTACTTTTTGGGGAATTATTTTCGATCAGTATACAGGCATCTTGATGTTTCTAAAAGAAAAAAAATGAACATGTGACAAGAAGATTGATCAAATAGCAGTCTTTTTGATATCATAACCGCAAAAAGACCCATAACCCAAGGTGAAATGATGGCAGAAGATTTAAAGAAGCAGATTGTTGAGACAATTGCTGAGCAATTGGGAATTGATGTCAGCGAAGTGGCCGAGAGTAAGTCATTTATCGAAGACCTAAATGCTGATTCGCTTGACTTAACAGAACTAATCATGACTTTGGAAGAAAAGTTTGATATTGAAATACCCGACGACGTAGCAGAGAAGCTCAAAACTGTTGGCGACGTAATTACCTTTGTGGGACAAAAGAAAGCCTAAAAAAAGCCCGAAGAATTATTTTCTTCGGGCTTTTTTATGCTCATATTTAAAGAAATTTCTTTACAATAT
>PMZB01000114.1 GCA_003170575.1 Chlamydiia bacterium
GTGGCCGACCAAGTGGACCTTTTGAGCCACATAATAAAGAATAAATAAAAACCAAACGTACATGGATAATATAGACCCTATTCAATCAAAATCAGATATCAAACTCGATATCCAAGATGATTTGTTAATTTCACAGAAAATGCATGAATTTCGCATAAAAAAGCTTGGGATTGCAATTCTAGCCGCCCTTGCTGCTGCAACAGTTGCCACAAGTACTCTTGGAGTATTCGGAATTGTCTCTTTAGCCCTAGCTAAAGCCTCTGTGATTGCTTTTATTTCCGCTCTAGTTTTAGGCATTTTATGTAAGATTGACCAGCATAGTCCAGAGCCTCTCAAGGCTACTTCTCAACTTGTACAATCTGTTGTATTTGAAATCCTTTCCATGTTGACTCTGGCTATTCTTTTCCCCTTGGACCTTGAACGATTTGACCCTCAAGAAAAGAATCATATTGCAAAAGACCAAGTACCTGTTCTCTTAATTCATGGAATTTTCGGGTCCAGTAATAATTGGGTTTATCACAAGCGACGTCTTCAGGAAAAGGGATATAAAAATATCTTTACAATAAATTTAGGACACCCCTTTCGTTCAAATACGAAGTTTGGGGAAAAGATACGCGCAAAAGTCCAGGAAATACACAAGTTAACTTCCTGCCCCTATCTTTTCATTGTTGCACACTCTATGGGAGGAAACGATGCTCTGGAATTTCTCTATAATCACCCCGTGAACGAAGTAAAAGTCCCATTCATCATTACACTTGGATCCCCTCTTTCCGGTACAGTCATTGCTTATGTGGCATCCTGGATCAGTTATGCAGCAAGAGAACTTCTTCCAAATTCAGCATTCATAACTAGCCTTCAAGCCAAACTCAATGCCGATACAGAAACCAAGTACCATCTTATCGGTTCAAAAGTTGATTTAATAATCATTCCAAGAAAATCCGCCATAGAAAAAGGCCTTTGTGCACATGCAGAGACCACACTTCTTGAAAAAACGCCCCATGCAGGCCTTCTCTTTTCAGATACCGCTGCAGATATAGTGGTAAATGATATTCTGAAAGCTAACGAGCAAGTGAGATTAGCTTTTTCCCAAGCTCCTGAAGCCTCTTGCGCTCATCAGGGGTGAACTTTTCTGCCCTGCCCTCAAGTCGTGCCACAAGCTTCTCTAGCTCGTGGAGAAGAGAGAGGGATAACGACTTTGTCCTTTTATCAGCGCTATTTTTGGGAAATGTCTCGCGTATGCGAACAATCATTTCCTGCTGTTTTTCGCCTTTATAGCCTTTCAGGAGCTGAAGCTTAGTCTCAAATGCACCTTCTCTTGAAGCAAGAGCATACGCTGCTTTTTTGGGAAGGCTTTCAATAAGGAGCTTTTCTTTTTGGGGTAAAGATGTATAGAGGTCAAAATACTGAAGCATGCTGTAGGGGGTTTGTCGATTGCCATAGGTAGCAAGAAGCCAGGCTGTAAATGCGCCATCTTTATAACCCTTAAGTATCTCCTGAGCCCTTTTTATGCGCTCTCCATGTAAAAGGATCGACTGATTGCTGATTGCTTTAATCTCGGAGGTAATTCTAAACAGGCTTCTGCAATCCTCTTCTACTTGAGAATGCTCTTTTTCCGTGCCATGTGCTTTCAGAATTTCCTCTATGCGCTCTTCCTCATAAGGAGAAAGCGTTCGCTCCCCAAACATCCCTCTAAAGCCACTCATCAGGGCAGGTTTTGTTACTTCAAAGCTTTCTTTAAACTCTTGTTTTTCCTGAGGCTTTTTTTCAAGAAGCGCAGTTGCGAGAGAATTAGCTTTTGACATCTTAAAACCTCTGCAAAAATTCTTGGGTGAACGCTTGGTAATCCTGAGCCACTCTTGATTTTGGGAAGGGATCAAAAACAGGTTTTCCGTGAAGCACAGAGCGAGAAACAGAAATATCCCGCCGTATTTTTTGTTGAAACATCTTTCCAGGAAACACGTTTTCCACACCCTCCATAAAGGCTTTATTGGTAGCCCCGCGTTCATCCCACATAGAAAAAAGGATTCCCAAGACGGCGAGAGTATGATGTTCATTAACTGCTGCATGGTACTTGGCAAGCCGATGAAGAGCCAGCACAGAATATGGCTCAGGCACGCAACAGATCATGGAATATTTAGCGGCAAAAAAGGCTGATTGGCAAAGCCACCCTAAAGAAGGCGGAATATCGATAAAGCAAAAATCATACTCGAGCGGGCGCAAAGCCTTTCTCAGCCGCTCATGAGCATACGGATCTGTCACAAGAGGGGCCATTGCCTCGATTTGATCCAGATAGGTATTTGCTGGAATAATAGACAGGCCTGATACGGAAGTCTCTCTTATAACATCCTGCGCACTCTTTTCCCCCTGGAGCACCGGCACCATGGTATCAAGACTATCCGTGCCAAAACCCAAGCCAGTCGAGAGGTTTGCCTGAGGGTCAAAATCAACCAACAGCACCTTTTTTCCATGGAACTGGGCAAGGGCGCTGCCCAAATGAAGCGCTGTGGACGTTCTTGCCGTCCCACCCTTAAACCCGCACAATACAACTGTCTGCATGATCGATCCCTTTATTCAATTAAGGGAGTACTATACTCATCTATCGACCCAAGTTCAACGATTTCTCTAAAGAGGCGCGGAGGAATCAGGTGGAAGAGTATTTTTGGAGGCTATTTTAGAGAACCTTTCTATCTCCGTTTTTGCTTCCCTTTCAAATTTGTCCAGAAAATACTGCTCAGTCAAATCCTCTTCTTTTTTCTTCCACATCATTATTCCTTCCTGTACTTGATTTTGGACTGTTGACACAATTGCCTGATCGCATTCAGTTTCTTCAGGAATGAGCTTCTCTAATTCTTTTGGATTGTCAGGGCTGAGGGCTAGAACTTGGTCAATCTCGGCATATTTGGCTTGAGCACTGGCCAAAGATCTTCTCTGAAATGCAAGCCTTACTTTCATTCTCCATCGGGCCGCTTTCATCCTTGTTTCCAATTCACAAATAGCTCTTTCAAGCCGTTGACGTTTTAAGCGCTTGATGAGTGGTGGAGCAAATAATTGCAATTGGATAAGAGTATATTGAGTATCTAGGCGTTGAACTTCCGAAGCAGCTTCTTCCTTTCTCAGAAAAGGCCCATAGATTTTTTTCTCAAACTCGTCTAGCGTTTGAAGGTACCCATCAACAATTGCTTTATCTTGTTTCTCACAATCAAAAGGACCTTGCATTTGCAAAGATGGTACTAAATTTCCCAGTACTGATGACACGCATTTTTGAACTCTTGCGTACGAATCATACCCATCTTTTGTTTGACCTATACAGGTCCAATACCGAGCAACTATCTTCCCTTGATCTGAATTCTCACCCCAGACCGCTCGCACACGAGTGGCATCCACTTCCTTTATAAGGCTTACCGATTCTTTTTTAGAAAAAAGTGATTTTAGAGCTTCTTGCATTTTATGCGTAATTCGTTCTTGTATTTCCTTCGCAATCTTAATAGAATTACCAAAACAAGCCCCTTTGATGACTTCTTTGAATACAGCATCTGCTTCCTGTGCACACTGGCGAATGTTTTGATCGGACAGTGAAGTAAGCTTTGATTTCAATAAAGCCAGTATTGGTCCATACGCTTCACGCACGCCTGGGATAGTGAGTGCCTCAGCGAATTCCGGCATTTGTTTCAAAAAAGCATTAAGTCTCTGGTTACATTGAAGCGATTGACTCTCTTCACTAACCCAAGAACTTGTGGTTGGTCCTGAGGGAACTGATGGTATACTAGACATAATATTTTTTCTTGTAGATACGCTTTGAAAGAACTTAATAAAGGCTCCATGATATTTCTCTAAGAGAGGCCCTCAACACGTGCTTTTTTGAGGTGCAGATGAATCGGGTGCAAGAGTACTTTTGGAGGCTATTCTATTAAATAGATCTATTTCTGTTTTCCTATCCATTCTCAATTTTTTCACAAAATATTCCACATTCAGATCCTCATCCTGAATTTGCATATTTTCCCGCATTTCTCTTTGATACGTTGATATGACTGCCTGATCATATTCAGTTTCTACAGGTATGAGCCTCTCCAAATCATTTGGATTGCAAGAGCTGTCTGGATTTTTTTTCAGTAAACGAATGACGATTTCTATGAGCTGATGTTTTACGTGCTTTATGTGTGAGTGGAAAACGAGTTGCAATCGGGCAAAGAAATATTGATTTTCAAGTTGTGTTGCGCTCGAATCAATCTCATTCTCGCCAAGTAAAGACCTGTAGTCTCTTTTCTCAATCCCGTCTAATTTCTGAAGGCCTTTATGGAGCCGACCAACAAGCTGTTGATCATTGGCCAGTGTTCCATCAGCAGGGATAAGAGAACCCAAAAATTGCACTAATTCATCAGGAGGGTTAAGAAGGCCAAAATATTGCATTAATTCTTCTATCTTTGACTTCTGCAACTTCACAAATTTTTGAAATGAATGAAATCCATTTTCAGTTTTATGTATCCAAGACCAATATTGAGTAAATATCCTTCCTTCATCTGAATGCTCACCAGGAGCCGCTCTCAAATAAGCAAAATCATCTTCCTCTAAAAGACAGACCGATTCTTTTTGAGAAATAAGATTTTCTATAGCTTGTTGCATTAATTGAGAAATTCGTTCTTGCCTTACCTGTAGAGCCTGAAATCCAGAAGTATCGGGAGGCGGCTCCTTGAGCTCAGTAGCATCCATCTCTTCCTCATCCAAGTGACGTGTGATGGGTCCGGACAGTGAGCTACTGGAAGAGGCAGGTAACATACTATTTCTCCTTAGAAGCTTTTGCGAAAGCTTTTTTTACAAATAATTTTACACAGTGTCAGGAAACTATAAAAAAACAACAGCATGCATTCTACTAAAAACCTTAAATTTCCTCCAATTGGTTGTTCTTTTTTAAGGCTTGCCTCAAAGAGGCACTACTCTAGCTGCGATTTGAGAGAATTTCTCAATTTTACTCTTCGCATCACTTTCCAATTTGGCGAGGAAATATTGCACAGACAGATCTTCTTCTTTCGGCAATGATTCTTCCCTTGCTTTGTTAAAGGTTTCAACGATGGCGCGATCACATTCAGATTCTACTGGAAGAAGAGCCTCCAAGTCTTTAGGATTACCATGCTGTTTCAGTAGATCTTCCTCAAGATTGTGGAAATTAGATTGGGAGATCAATAAACACTCTTTTTCCGTGGAAAGACTCTCCAATAACAGTGATTCATCCAGAAGTTTTGTACCTATCTCTACAGTTTCTTCTAACCCAAGATTCTCCAAGAAAAACGCAAATGTTATGCCAGGGCTTTCTATACACTCAGGATTTGAGAGAAATCGCTGTGTTTGGATAATCGCATCTCGAGCTCGTTGCCAAGGCTCCAAATCCTTTTGACAGCCTTCTTTTTGCAATTTCGCAATTCTCTCTTCAAAGAGGACTAGTTTCTCTGCTAATTTGGAGGACAATGATTGTACAATTGAGGTTATTTTTTGCTGGTAACCATCTATTCTTCCCACGAAATATTTTTCACTAAAAACCCGATCAGATTCTATTTCTTCTTTTAAATGAGAAATGGTCCTTTCTAAATATGGACGCTTTAAATGTTTGATAAGCGGAGGAATGATAAGCTGAAATTGGATAACGGCATATTGCTGTTCAATGCTCTCTCCTTTTCTTTGAAGTTCTCCATAACTCTTTTTCTCAAGCTCTTCCAAAGCTTGGGTTATTTTTTTATATCCTGCAAAAAAGGATTCTTCTTTCATCTCCGACATCAAAGACTTCAAAGACAGTGAGAATTCTTCGCCTAAACCCAATAAATATTCCTGAACTCTTTTGTAGGAAGCATATCCATCACAAATCTCACACACTTCATTCCAATACTGAGTAACTATATCCTCTTGATCTGAATTTGCTCCATAGGTGGCCCTAAGAAGAGCAAAATCACTCTCCTTTAAAAGGAGAACTGAATCTTTGTTGGAAATAAATAACTTCAGAGCTTCTTCCTCTAATGGAGTTATTCTTTCTTGTTTGGCTACCAATGCTGCAAAAGAATCTACCCCTGCTTTTCCTAACAGGTCTTTCACTTTATTATTTAGTGCCAGAGCAAACTCTTGCGCCTCTTGATCAGAAATCATCGATACGACTCTTGAGAGAGGCTCAAGAAGAGGCACTACAAATTTTTGCACCGTTGGATGCGATAATGCAGCTGCAAGTTCAGGTACACGAGCTACAATAGCATTCATACATGAACTTCCTTGAAGGGATTGATTCTCTCTAACTATCAAGGTCTCAGGGAGTTGGCCCCAATATGGTTGAGGGGATGATAATGGCTCCATAACAAAT
>PMZB01000192.1 GCA_003170575.1 Chlamydiia bacterium
CCTTAGCACTCTATCATTTCCACCACCATCGACCCTAAAGGGTCGACTCATTTTTTGCTTTACATCTTTTTTATAAACTTTCCTTGGTGGAGTAACTATGTGCTTATCTATTGTTCCTTTTTTTGTCGTCCTTTTTATCTCTTTGATCGCAAGTTTTATAGCGTCCAAGAGACAAAAGGATTATTTTCTTGCTAGTCGTTCTCTGGGCTGGCCTTTACTTGTAGGAACCCTTGTAGGGACACAGGTTGGAGGAGGCTTTATTTTGGGAAATACAGACTCCTCTTTCTCACAAGGGATGTGGGGCGGAATGTATGGCATCGGCATTGCTCTTGGGATGCTGGGACTAGGCCTTGGATATGGTGCGCGCTTGCGCAAACTGGAGGTCAGTACCCTGCCAGAGCTTCTGGAGAAAAGATATAATTGCGCCTGGCTTAAAAAGGCAGCAGCAGTGATCTCAATCCTTTCGCTTGGAGGGATCTTAATGTGCCAGGCAATTGGGTTGCAGAAATTTTTGCTCTCGTGCGGCTATGGACCATCTATCTTTTTCCTCGTTTGGTGTGCAGTTGTTTTGTATACAACCTATGGAGGGCTTCTTGCAGTTGTCTGGACAGATACAATCCAAGCAACCGTGATGATGGGGATCCTGACGCTTGTCGGAATTTTTGCCCTCGCACCCTACTCTGGAGAGATCGTTTCCCAAGCGCAAGCTTTGCAAGCACCTTTTGACGCCAAGATGTTCTCGGCGCTGCTCATGCCTCTTTGCTTCATGTTTGTGGAACAGGACATGGCTCAGCGCTGCTTTTCGGCCAAATCGCCAAAAGATGCGACAGTTGGTTCTCTTGTTACAGCAGCCCTCTTGGTGTGTCTCACAATCATTCCAACTTCTTGCGGTATTCTTGGAAAGGCTCTTGGAGTATCTCCTGATCAAGGCTCCATTTTCATTCAAGTGATGCAGAAAATAGCAAATCCTGTTGTGTTTACTCTGGCAGCCTCTGCCGTGCTTCTGGCCATCATTTCAACTTCTTCTTCACTACTTTTGGCCGTAAGCTCAAATGTTGCTCAAGATCTAACGAAAAGGCAAAACTGCAAAACATACACAGCTATTGTCGGAATCATCGCACTCTTAGGGCCCTATCTTGCAAATGATATTATCTCAGGACTTGTTACAAGCTATGAGATCTCTGTGGCTGCGTTTTTCGTGCCGCTTATGGCAGCAATCTTTTCGAAAAAGAGCTCCCTTCCTCGAGAAGCAGCTTGGAGCAGCGCAGTGTTTGGATTAGCAGGCTTTTGTTTCAGCAAAATGCTTCCGCAAGTACCTATCACATCGCTTGCTTCACTTTCCTTCTCGCTTATTGGATTTTTGGCGGGAATGGCGTATGTGAGAATTTACAAGAAGACGGCTTCTCAGGTTGGATAAGATCAAATCACGAAGCGATTTTGTGAAAAATCGCTTCGTTAGGGACTGGTTAGAAAAAGAGGATTCTATTCATCCTTGATACCAAAAGAACGATCCCCAGCATCGCCAAGTCCAGGAACAATGTATCCCTTGTCATTTAATACAGGATCCACAGCCGCTACATAGATAGGAATGCAAGGATATGCCTTGTGAATCACCTCAAGCCCAACTTTTGCAGCAATAGCACCCACCACATAAATAGCTTTCGGATTTTTTGCGGAAATTACATTAAGAGCAGCCTTTATCGTCCCACCAGTAGCAATCATTGGATCGCCCACGATGACCGTTTTACCCTCAAGTTTTGGCAGAGGGTTAGCATAACCGTGTGGCTGAAGAGTTGTCTCATCCCTCTTGTATCCTAAAAATCCTTCTTCTGCTTGAGGAAAAATCTTATGCATTCCCTCAACAAGAGGCAAACCAGCTCGTAAGATTGGCACTAAAACAACTTTCGTGTCTATAACATTGTGTGAAGCTTCTGCTTGAAGTACGGTTACGATAGTCTGTGTTTTTGTTGGAAGAGTTGATGCAAGTGAAAAAGCTAAATATTCACCAACTTTTTTCATATGCTTTCTAAAGAGATCGTTTTCAGTCCCTGGAGCTCTCAGAGTGAGAATATGAGATTCAAGGATAGGATTTCTAATCAGAGTGTAGAAAGTCCCAGAGTCAGCGTTTAAACCCGTTTGATCCTCTTGGATTTGTTGTTTTTCGACTTTCGCTACATAGCTATACGGGCCTACCATAGATTGTGAAGTAACAGCAGCCATACTAATAANNTTCCAGGCAATGACAACAGTCTTAGAACGAAAAGGATTATAAATTTCTCGCTTCATCTCATCTTTTTAAAAATTCAACTTTCCTATATAGTATAGATCTCTTTCAGATTCTACTCAGGTTTTTTTTATAATGAATTGCTTATCACCCATATGTGCCGGCTGGAGTGGCGGNNCCCTCAGATAGGCCAAGCAATTTATATTAAGGCGACTCTCTCTCCTTTCACGCAGTTTTCTCTCCACCCTCTGATAGCAAAAATAGCATCTGTTGTGACTTCCATATGGGTTACTGTTCCTCTTTTTTTAAGTGCTAGTTACCTTCAAAACCTCCCAGTTAAAGGAGAAGGATCTGCCTATTTTTTTAGAAAAGCGCTTCACATAACCGCTGGTTGCATATACAAATATTCAGGCACCTTCTTGTACGTAGCTTTTACCGTAGCTGCGGTAGCACTTATAATCCTCGGTAAACCACTCCTCGGCGCCCCCATCCTTGCAGCGCTTACCTATCAAGTAGCAGACTCTTTTGGGTTGATCCCTCAAAGAATCAGCCAATTTATGGAAGCGTATATGCCAATATTGTCCTCCGTTGGCTCCCTAATAATAGGAGGAATCCTTCTTCGACTTATATCAACCATCACACTCTTGAACTATTGCACACCAATAAAGATGCGAATTGTCCATCTTTGCGACAAAATTATTTTCTCTAAGACAAAGCTACCAAGTTCTGGCACAGAATTAGACCCTTTAGTACAAAATAAAAAGCTATCCTATGAGAAAATTAATCAAATCATGAACGCATCTGATGATGACTTTGTCATTAATGCTGCTTATGCTTCTAAACCCTGCTTCAATAACAGCCAACTTCCCCACGATTATAACTTCCGTGATCTGAAAAAACTCACGAATAGAATAGATTGGAACTCAAAATATCCACTTATAAAGGCTAAATTAAGAGATGACGATCAATTCATCGCATTTTTAGAGAAAAAGTTTCCTGAGCATGCAAGAAATACAAAAAATGTTTTTGATACGTTGCTTGAAAGATTGGCTCAAGAGAAAAACATCAGCGTGGAATCATATGCCGCACACTATGTGCAAGAGCACATGAAATCCTTCTCAAAACTTTTACGATGCCCTTACCTCTCACGTGTAAAAGGATTGCAAAGTGATCTTGCTGAAGCTCGAGAAAACACCTCTATGATTCTTGCGTATCTCAAAACTCTTGACTGGAAGAAAGATAAAGTCACTGGTGAAGATATCCTTCTTAAACTCGCTGTGGAAGGGGGAGATTATTGTGCTCTTGGAATGGAAAGAGCTTCCCGGGAGATCCTCCCACTTATTTACTCAACCCGCATAGCGCAGATATCAGACCCTATTTCCCAATATGAACTTGCTCTGCAGCAAAAACTTGAATTGCTTCGATATCAAATCTTGCAACAAAAGTTTCAAGAGCTGACGCAAGAGGCTTCTGCAATCCGATCCAATGTGCATATTCACGACATAGTATTTCTTTCCCAGGCCTTAAATTTTTATCCTTTGACCTCAGCACAGCGGTTTGCTTTTAATGCCGCAGCAACTTTTCTTAGGTTCACATACCGCGCCAAACTACCACTCCTTCTCAATGCATACAAATCCCGTTTACCTGAGAGTGTAAAAGAAATTGGAAGGATCCACTTCTGGGATTACATAAGACAGGCACTCGAAAATAATGAGCTTCTCACAGAAGCACAAAAAGAGGATTTAATCCCAGTTTCGGACCCTGTCAAATTAGAGAAAAATGAAAAGCCTCTGATGAGACTCATGTTTGTCATGCTCGGA
>PMZB01000094.1 GCA_003170575.1 Chlamydiia bacterium
ATTGGAAATTATATGGAATTAGCTGGATATAAAAAAACCATTTTTTATATATAACACGAGGGTTTTTTATCGAAAAAACAAGTACTTTTTTTATGTTCAGAGAATAATATGAGGAGCGCTTCTGTAAATAAATCTTTCGAAAAATGAAGAAAGCACAAAAAGGCGGATATGTTGGAAAATTTTTAGTGGAATTTCTTGATACACTAAAGAGGCTGCCTTATCAGCGATAGCCGCCTCAATTGCAGCTGCTTTGACCCCAAGTATAAGAATCTCTCCCATGCTTACTTGTGGGCTGAGCTTTTCGGCTGGACTACTTAATGCAACTATCCTCTTCAAAAGGAATGTAATAGCCTTTGGATCACCTGAAACTCGGTCAACCAATAAATCCAAATCACCAATTAATGTTTTTCCAAGCAAGCCATTATGAACTATGCTGAGGAGCCAACGCTCTACAGAAAAAGAAAAGAGAGCCTTCCCTATAATTGCAACAGCTTTTTGTGTAACATCTTCTTTAACTAAAAATTTTATCCGCGGATCAGCAATCGACAAAAGCTCGAGCAACCAAGCAGTAATTTGTTTCCCTTTATCTTCATATTGTTCAGTTAATTGTAGAGTCCGCTCCCCGACTTGCTGTGTGGTATTTTTTAAAAAAACATCTTTGAATAAAAAAGTTATTAACAAAAAAAGAAGCGATTCCTTCCATACCTTTTCATGGACAGCTTTCATCAAAGAATCGATATTTTTTGTCACGCAAGACTCGAAGAAGTTTTTCGAAAGAAATAGTTTTGCCATAGAAGGAAGAAAGAACGATCCTGTTCCTTCTGGTAAGAGCTTTTCAAAAAGAACCTTTATAGATGCCTCACAAAGGAGTTTATCAGCACATGCAGTTTCGTTTCCTACCGGTTCTTTCCTCCGCTTCCTTCTTTCTGCCTTATCATGAATATGTTCTGTTTTCTTTTTATATTCCTTGAGCCATTCCTCTTGCTCTTCTTTAAGCACACCCAATAGATCAATTACTTTCTCTACCTTGCGAGCAGGATCAAGCGCGTCAAAAGTGCGGGCAACTTGAAGCACTCTTCCCAAAATCAAAACAAAATTTTTTTCAAGAAGGAGTAAAACTTCTTTTTCACCCATCATGCTTAAGCAGGTCTGTACCATAGGATATTGTTTGGCAGCTTCAGAGAGGTAGGAGTAAAGAACTTTGGAAATTTCCGAGAGACACAAAAAAAGGCGGCCCCCTTCATTAGTTTCCTTCAAACGTGCGATGCATGTTTCATACTCTTCCTCAATGCTCATCTTTTGCTCCCACAATATAGGGAGAAAGCTGTTCAGCATAGATAAGAGGAAGTTCTACATCCACAAGAATAGCATTGCCATCATACTCTTTTGAAAAGATATTTCCTTCTCTGATGACCGTAGCCATCAGGTGATATTCGCTCTGAGGAATCTTCACAAAAATTCTTTTGCGCCAATCTTTGATCACGTCGATCATTTGACCGAAAAGATCCGACAGACCTTCTCCTGTCAGAGCGCTCAGCTGCACAGAACGCGGATAGGAAAGCCGAAGCTTTTGAATTATCGCTTTTTGCCCCGGCACGCTTTCAGCAAGATCACATTTATTAATGGCTGTGATTATGGGATGCTCTTTTGCATGCAGCTCTTCCAACACTTCAAACGTGGTTTTTGCCTGTTCCAATGCTAGTGGATGGCTTGAGTCAATAAGGTGAATTAACACATCAGCTTCAATAGCCTCTTCAAGGGTACTTTTGAAGGCAGCGACAAGCAAGTGAGGAAGCTTGCGAATAAATCCAACTGTGTCTGTAAGCAGCACTTTTTGATGGTTCGGCAGCGCAAAATGGCGTGTTGTGGTATCAAGCGTTGCAAAAAGCATGTCTTCAACCAACACATTGGCAGAGGTCAATCTGTTCAGCAATGTTGACTTTCCAGCATTTGTGTAACCAATAATTGCAAATACTGGAATCGC
Organism: Chlamydiia bacterium; assembly: GCA_003170575.1. Lineage (GTDB taxonomy): Bacteria > Chlamydiota > Chlamydiia > Chlamydiales > FEN-1388 > FEN-1388. The sequence continues at coordinate 1,985 of PMZB01000094.1, forward strand.
ATTTCTCTCCCTCTTGCGTCTTTGTGTGTGTCTATACTCAGATATAGTTTTTAGCTCTGCCTGAAGATGCTCAAGCCGGCGCTTGATCATCCTTCTATCCATCTCAATCTGCTTTTCACCCTTGCCTCGCAAGTACCCTCCACCGCCAGCGCCGCCTCCGCCGCCATGTTGTCGAGAAAGGTGAAGCCACATGCGTTTAAGCCGAGGGGAAAGGTAGTTCATCTGAGCAAGCTCAATCTGGAGCTTGGCTTCCTTTGTTTTGGCTCTATCAGCAAACACCCCCAGGATTACTTCTGTGCGGTCCATGACAGGAAGCTTAAAATGGCGTTCCAGGTTTCTTTGCTGCACAGGAGAAATTTCATCATCAAAGATAATCAGATTTGCTCCTGTCTCCAGAATTTTTTCCTGAAGCATATCCACCTTGCCTGCGCTTAAAAATGTGGCTGGAGAAAAATCTCGTATAATAGTACAAAACCGTTCCACAACGGGAATTCGATGCGTTTTTGCTAAAAGCTCAAGCTCATCAAGATGATCTTTTGCTATCGGCTCTTCCTCATGGCTTCTGAATACGCCAACTAAGATCGCCTTAGATCCTTGAATCCGCTCTTTGTCATAAAAAGAGTCAAAATGGACAAGTTCTTCTTTTTCTTCTTTCATCTTTTTTTACCAAGGTATCCATCCACATGCCCTCCTAAAGTCGGGCATGTGGATGAATTAGGGTTTTAAATAGCAGCTTTTTTTCCACTAAGGGACTGATACCTACCAAATAAATTCAATTTCCAGACCATCATATGCAAGCAGGATATTCGCAGGCAAAACTAAGCTCACATATTCATAGTCTATTTCATGGGCCAAGTGAACCAAATAGGTTTTTTTGGCATGCACTTTTTGAGCAAACGCAACAGCCTCTTCAACCGTCATATGCACATGAGAGTGCTTAAGACATGTGGCGCTCAAGATTAACGTATCAATACCCTGTAAACCTGAAACAACTTCATCAGAATATTCTTTGATGTCCGTCACATAGCTAAGAGAGCCAAGCCTGTATCCTAAGACTTTCATTCCTCCATGAAGATAGGAAAAGTACGTAACAGGATGCCCGCTTACAAAAAACTCCCCCCGGTCACCCTCTAAGATATGAAAATCAAATTGGGCTGTGCTATTTTTCTTCTCTGTTTGGGGGGTAAAAAGATAGTAGTACATCTTCTGGATGCTTTCAAAGCTGGGTCGAGACACATAACAAGAAATAGGCGTTTTCGTGTGGTAGCTAAAAGCCCTAAACTCCTCTAAACCGCCTATATGATCATAGTGTGTGTGGGTCAAAAAAAGCGCCTCTGGAGTTCCAATTTTATATTTAAGCGCCTGTTCTCGAAAATCTGGCCCAGCATCTATCAAAAAGGTCTTTTCATCACAAATAATGGCCATTCCTGATCTAAGGCGTTTATTTTTGGGGTTATCTGAAGTGCATACCTTACAGGTGCACCCAATGACGGGCACCCCTGTTGAAGCACCTGTGCCTAAAAAAACAGCCTTACTCATGACGCTGCCTTGTTCCGTGCACGCCAGACTATATACCGCTCTGCTTCAACTACCATGTGAACAAGAAAGATAAAAAAGGGGGCGTATAGCAAGGAGAAAATAATGAGGCGGAAGACTGAGGCGCAAAACTCCGTGTAGGATATCTGTGAGATAAATTCCCAGCCTGTAAAGAAGGTCAGCAAAAATAAGATTGGCAGTGCCCCAACTATATAAAGTTTAAGCCGAAGCAACCAGTTGTTGGAAAAGGCAATGGCTAGATCATTCCAATTGGCTTTGGTTGCATGCACCGGGTGCACAACTAAGACAGTGCCCAAAAAGAGCGCCAGAACTGCATGAAAAAGGAGAGCAATGAGCATCAAAAACGTAATAATCGGCGGAATCCATGAGGAGAAAAGATGGATAATCTGCCCAAGAACAGGAACTACTTCAAAAAAAGACCACAGCACTGAAATCGTTGCAAGAACTATCTCCAGGGCCAAAAGTATAATTCCTTGTATGAAAAGCGCCAAAGAGGGCCTCCACGTAGCTGTGCACGCCTCTACAATCGAAAGATGCGCATCTTGCTTGCGATAGGAAAGCACAAAAAGCGCAAGCGGACTTATCAACGGCGCTAAGGGAAGAAGCGCCACGGAAAAAGAAAGAATCAGAAATGGCGTATAGAGCGAGTTAACAAAATGGCCTAAAACAGCCCGACAGCATAGCCAAAAAAGGCTCGCAATAAAAAGAACTGCCGAGGTGAGCAAAATTGTCTCTTTTTGCCGAATTGAAACAAATGACCTTGTGATCATTTTCTCAAGCGCTTGTTCATCCATGAACGTTCTCCATAAAATATGCTGCTGCATAGGTTTAGTATAAATGGTATATACCAAATCACCTAGAAATGTTCATGGTTTTTCGTATGAAGGCCTTATTTCATGGAGAAATAGCAGCTACTCACTTACAACAACGTGCTATTCAAGCCGCAGAAGAGGCTCTTTACAAGAAGCAGTTTGTAAGTCCAATAGATGTATTCCTTGGAATGCAATGGCTTCAACCCATTCTACGTACTTCTTTGTCTTTCACTTGCTCTAATAAGAGTAGGTTGTGCCACCATGGAATTTGTGCAAGCATCGCTTGCACAAATTGGTAATCTGGATACATCTTAAACGAATTTTCTCATATATTTCAGGTTTCTGACGGAAAATCCGGAAACACCAGGAAAATCGGCAGCAAGATCTTTGGACGTTTTCCATCGCATATGGTATCGCGCTTAAAATAAAGTAAAAAGTAGCAGATTTAAGTAAGATCAAAAACAATTCGGAGAGCTTCGTTAACTTGTTCCATAATGGAATTAGTTGAGCAGTCTATCATTTTCCCTATACGTGATTTATCAACTACGCGACATTGGTGAAGCATAATTTTTCCTATTTTCCCAGCAAGTTCAATCTTCACTTCATAAGATTGTATTTTTTTCACCTTGCTTGTGATGGGAGCAATAATGACTGCATTGGAATATTCGTTCCCTATATCATTAGAGACAATTAAACACGGGCGTGTCTTTTTTGTTTTTGAACCCACAGCTGGATCTAAGGGGACCCAATATATGTTGCCTCTTTTCGGAAAATTACCACTCATTATCTTTCCCCAGTCCATCAGAAATTGTGCACTCCCAGTCTTTCATTGCTTCAATCTGCCCTTCATCGGTATTGGATTCAGTATATTCCTTGGCTAGTTGATCGCGTTTTTTTTGAAGATTCTCCCTTATACTCTCAGCAACAAAATGACTCATGCATCGTGGTTTTACAAATAGATGTAAATCATGGTCCACATCTTCTGGTAATGAAAACGTTCGATTTATTGTGCTCATATCGCACCTCCTACCATCATTCCACATAATACCTAATAAATATTCAACAATGATTTTCATACTATCCCTAAAGAATGACTCGCACGAAAACCATATGGTAATTTATGGTCTTTTGCCCCAATAAACCAAAAAATTGGTGTATAAGATGACAGATGGCTTGCCCGCCGAACTTGTCGTTTCGCCTGAAGGGCATGTGCTTCTTGAAACAGGTCAGAAAGCAAGTGAAGAGGCTTCTGGAAGTTGCCTAGAGGTGTTGCAGCCACTGTTTGAGGAAAAGTGGGCCAAAGGGTTGCTCCATTTAGGCATTCGAGAATTTGAAAATCTGCCTCTAAGTTTTTTATTTTGGCGGCAGTTTGTGCAAACACTGCTCACAAAGGCGTGCAAAGAAGAAGCGACACCTCCTGGGCAGGAAGAGCTGAATGAACTGCTTTTTTCAGCTTCTTTCTTACGCGGCGCCATTTATCTCTCTGGAGAAAATCTCTTATCTATCTGGCAAGCGCTAGAAAAAGAGCTCGAGGTTGCAAAGGGAAGTCTTTCCCTCAAGTCTTACCTTTGTCAAGTTAATCCAAAATGGGGTTTGGTTGGCCGCATTTGTTTTCACTTAGCTGAGAACAAAAATAATCCGTCTCACCCCTTTGCTTTTTTGGCTACATACACAACACGGTTCTCTGAAGGACAGTCTGCGCAGCATGTGCCTTTAAAAAGAGCTCTTCAAGAATATGCTGGAGAGAATAATAGATCCGGATTGCTTGCATTGCTTGTTCCCATCCAAAATGCTGCGACCAAAAGTAGTTTTCTTAAAACGTTCGTGGATTCGGGAGGAATTTTTCAACCCCAACCCTGGTCCGCACATCAGGCACATGCCTTTTTGAAAGACATCCCTATTTTCGAAGAAGCCGGCATTATGGTGAGAGTGCCAAACTGGTGGAATCCCAAAAATCCTCCACGCCCAAAGGTATCGGTGACGGTTGGAGCGGCCAATCCAAGCGTGCTTGGACTGGGTTCTCTGCTTGATTTCAAGATGGATTTGGCATTAAGCAATGGAGAAAAATTAACCAAAAAGGAATGGGAAGAGCTTCTCTCCACTTCTTCTCCATTAGTTAAAGTGAAGGGAGAATGGGTTGAGGTAGATCCTGAAAAGCTGCGGTCAGTTCTCGCACATTGGGGATGCCTGCAAAAGGCTGCTACGAATGGCATCTCAATGGCTGAGGCGCTTCGCCTTATGTCTGGAGCGGCGTACAACAGCGACCATACAGAAAATTGGTCGGAAGTGACGGCCGGAGATTGGCTGAAAGAAGTACTGCTGGAACTAAAAACCCCACGGGAAAATCTTGACGGCGCCATCGAATCAGTCTTAAAAACACATCTTCACGGAACCTTGCGGCCCTATCAGTTAGCTGGGGTAAGGTGGCTATTAACTTTGTACAGACTGAAACTTGGCGGATGCCTTGCAGATGATATGGGGCTGGGGAAAACCATCCAAGTGCTTGCGCTTTTTCTTATCATCAAACATCATCTTACCACCAAAAAACCCCATCTTCTTGTTGTTCCCGCCTCGCTTCTAGGAAACTGGCAAAAAGAGCTTAGTCGATTCGCGCCATCTCTGCGCATGCATGTAGAACATAGTGACTCCATGGAGCTTGGGCTTCCACAAGATACTGACTGCTGTATCACAACCTATGGCTTTCTCCAGCGATCCACATGGATGAAACAAATGGAGTGGGACCTTGTGATTCTTGATGAAGCGCAGATGATTAAAAACCCAAACACCAAACAAACCCTTTCTGTAAAAGCCCTGAAAGGATCTGTGCGCCTTAACTTGACCGGCACTCCTGTGGAGAATCGGTTGGGCGATCTTTGGTCATTGTTCGATTTCACCTCTCCCAACCTTTTAGGATCCAGTAAAGAGTTCACAAGTTATAGCAAAAAAGCCATCAGTGAGGGCTCCTACACCCATTTTGTGGCTTCTCTTCGGCAGCTGACTCAGCCCTATATTTTGCGCCGATTAAAAACAGATAAAACAATCATCAAGGACCTTCCTGATAAAACAGAAATGCAGGCTCTTTGCACTCTTTCCTCAGATCAGGTACGTCTGTATCAGGAAACAATCACAGAATTGGCGCAGAAGCTCACCATCGTCCCCCGCGAAGAACGGCGTGGACTTGTACTTGCATCTTTATTGCGCCTCAAACAAATCTGCAACCACCCTGATCAGTGGCTTGGCTATGGCGACTATAGTGCTCAGCAGAGCGGAAAGTTCCTTCGCCTTCAGGAGATATGCGAAGAAATAGCTGCGAAACAGGAAAAGGTTTTGATTTTCACGCAGTTTCGTGAAATCATTCCAGCGTTGTCCTTGCACTTGCGTGCAATTTTTGGATGTGAAGGGTTAGAGCTCCATGGGGGTACTGCAATCAAAAAGCGAACTGAACTTGTGGCGCAATTCCAGCATGAACAAGGGCCGCCCTTTTTTGTGCTGTCCCTTAAAGCAGGAGGCACTGGGCTTACATTAACAAGGGCTTCTCACGTAGTCCACTTTGATCGGTGGTGGAACCCTTCAGTAGAGAATCAAGCTACAGATCGAGCCTACCGCATAGGGCAAAACAAGAATGTGTTAGTCCACAAATTTGTCTGTCGCGGGACTATTGAGGAGAAGATTGATGAGCTTATTGCATCAAAGCAAAAGTTAGCCAAAGACATTTTGCATCATGAGGATGAGATAGCATTAACAGAGCTTTCTGATGACGCCTTGCTACGCATTGTGTCATTAGATATTCATAAGGCATTAGGAGAGGTATAAGATGGGGTATTATAGTCGGTACTCTAGGTGGCCAAAATATGTATCGGTCGCAGCGCGAAAGGCAAAAGCAGAAAAACAGATCAAATCACTCAAGAAAAAGGGCAAATCCCTCCAACCAGTCGTGATAGAAGGAAGGAATATCGCCAAAACATTTTGGGGAAAGGCCTGGTGCGATAACCTAGAAGCGTATAGTGATTTTGAAAATCGACTGCCTCGAGGCAAATCCTATGTTCGGAATGGTTCCGTGATTGATCTAGAGATCCAAAAAGGATCCATAAAAGCACAAGTCATGGGCTCCTCTTTATACCACGTTGAAATCACGATCACACCCATGGATCCAGAAAAATGGGAAGCACTCATAAAAACATGCTCTGGAAAAATTGATTCTTTAATCGAGCTTCTTCAAGGAAAGTTTTCAAAAGCTGTAATGGAGCTAATTATAGACCCCACAAATGGCCTCTTTCCAAAACCTCAAGAGATCCAGATGTCCTGTTCCTGTCCTGACTATGCTGGGATGTGCAAGCATATTGCTGCAACACTGTATGGAGTGGGGGCATCTCTCGATACCACCCCCCAAAATCTTTTTTGCCTTCGCCATGTAGATCACAACTCACTTATCACCTCTGCCAGCACCCTCTCCTCGCTTTCACAGCCCCAGGAAGCCGGGCTTGAGGAAAATGAACTTGCCTCCCTGTTTGGCATTGAGATGGATACGCAGGAAGCTCAACAGCCTGCCCCCAAAAAGAAGCGAGCATGCACAAAGCTGCCCAAAAAACCCATACCGAAACAAAAAAGGAAGTCTAAACCCAAAAATGCCTAGAAATGCCACCTCATGGATGTGGAGCTCGAGGGGCTTTCTTGGCATTCTTAGCAAATGAGCCTCTTTTACAAACTTTCCCTTGTTTGGACTGGCGCAATCCTTCTTGAATGTCTGCTAGTGCTTGGGAATTTTTGAATAGCCAAAGTTCATGCGCTGGTATTTCTGCCATTGGCTCTAAAATGATTTTATTTCCCTGTGTGTATGCCTTAAAAGAGCAGATATATCTGGATTAAAAAACTTATAAGCACCATTTAGCCCAAGACTTCAATCAAACTCATAACGCCAACAGTTAAACTAAACGCAGAAATTGTCAGTCCAAGGCCGCGAGAAACAATAGCTGAAACTCCATCTGCACGGGCAATTATGGCAGATATGAGCACCCCATTGATCCCTGCAGATATCATCATGCCCAACATAAAAAGAATGCCTAAGATTCCTGAGAATAGCCACCCAGAAAGAAGCGACGCAGAGATTGAAAATAATGCAATTTGGCTCAACGTATCAAAGGAAAAGGCAAGCATAGCGCCGATCCCCACAACCATCAGCGGGCTGTATTTTTCTCCCGTTATTTTTTTTGCTAAAAAGGCCTTCAAACCGCCCGGAAGACCTTGATTTGAGGAATTTCGCAATACATCATAAAGATTTAATAATCCAAAAATAAATAAGAAAGCAATCGACACCCACTTTCCTAACCCCTCAAACCACACCGGAATATGAGAGTGCATGAGTCCTGTTCCCATGATCAAACTGATCAATGTCACCACAAGCCCATGGCCAAATGAAAATAATAACCCAACAATATTTGCTTGAAACCGATTTTGACGAACGGTTCTTGTGATAGCGTCAATGATCGCTATATGATCCCAGTCAAACCCATGCTGAATCCCAAGCGTGAGCGCCATTGAACTTAAAACAATCCACGATGTGTTTGCGTCCATACCTACACCAACTATCCTCCTTGTTTTCTCTAACCTCGATTCAGCAGCTTTTTCAAATAATGACCAACTTCTTGAGGATTCACTTTTCCTTCTGTTACAGAAATTACGAAGTCCAAAAAGGCCTCTACATCATAACAAGGGGATTCCCCATTGATTCTGAGAAATACCAGTGTTGCAGAGGAGGCCGTCCGCTTATTTCCATCAAGAAAGGGGTGATTACGAGAGATGTGAAGAGATATGCACCTGCTTTACCATAAAGTGTCTGATGCACTTGTCTTCCAAATACCGTCATCATAGGGGCAGCCAAAGCAGATTCCAATAAACCTACGTCTCTAATGCCGCCTATTCCACCAAATTTTTGAATGAGCTGATCATGCAACTCAATGACCTGCTCGTATGTAAGATAGATCATAGACGTGATAGCTTTTGCATAAGTTC
>PMZB01000269.1 GCA_003170575.1 Chlamydiia bacterium
TAGTAGGGCACCACAATCTACAGGTTAAATCCATGCCATCTAAGATGCTCATAGCCAATAAAAGGCAACGCTCTTGGAGTGTATCTTTATGTGCAGATAGCGCGGCGTGAATAAGTGAAAATATTCTTTGAGGACAATCCGTCTTCTCGTGATGAGCCTGAGACATGGTTTCTATTAAATCATGCACTGTTTCGGAACTTGATTGAGGGTTGGTCCATTCTCCTAACGCTTCTTTTGGAGAACTTGGAAGGACTGGGTCTTTTTCAGAACAAATAGATAAAACCGTCATAATTCTGAATATTTTACGGATTCTTTCAATTGTTGTAGAGCGAAAGTTTTTTTTTGACCAGCATTTTTATGTTGAAGAATAGATACGTCTGGTGTATCCCATAGGTAAATTTGAGCAGTATTACGAGGTTTTTTATGCATATTGAGCTAAGATCAATTCCCCTATCTTCCCCTTCCTTGGATAAAGATCCTAAGATTTATGGTGATACACCGCCAAAAGAGAAAAAAGCTGAACACATCTGGCAATGGTGCCAGCATTTCTTTTCATTAAAATCTCCTGGAAAGATTGCGGGGTCAGTCTCATCTTTGCCTGGAATCTTTTTGAACATGATAAAAAGAATTACCATGGCGATCTCTGCTATTTTCCATTCGAGTCATGAAATGGATCCTGACATGCTTCTTAGCACTTTCTTCGACGGCGAGGGTTTGGGAAATACTGCTGATAAGATTAGGCAAAATCTACAAGGTGATAAGCGTACCGAGGTGTACGCAAGTGGAAAAAAATTAAAAGCGATCCCAGTAGAAATTTTGGGTTTGTCTCATGATCTTACTGACCTAGATTTATCTTCAAATGACTTTGAAAGTTTACCGGATTGGATTGGAAAGTTTGAAGTACTTCTTCATCTCAATTTGGCATCAAATCACCTGAAAACTCTTACCTCCGGAATAGGACCACTTCGTCGATTGGCATATCTATGTGTGGAAGATAATGACATAGAGGAATTGCCCGATGTTTTCGCCTCTTTAGATGAGCTACAACAGCTTATTCTCGACAAAAATAAATTGAAGAGCATTCCTCCAACTGTTTGTACATGCACAGCCTTAGAACAAATTCTTTGCTCCCAAAACGGGCTGGCAGAGCTTCCGGAAAGGATTGGAGCCCTTACTAAGCTGAGAGTTCTCAATTGTTCTGGCAATCAAATTTCATGTGTCCCTGCTTCTATAATCAATTGTAGTGAACTTACGTATCTCAATCTCTCTCACAATAGGCTTGAAGCATTTCCTTCTCATTCTTGCAACCTTGCCAATCTTGAAACATTGTCCCTGGCGTACAACGACCTGACGGGCCTTCCACCTGATTTTTCGCCACCGCTTCTTTCAACTCTAGATTTAAGTCACAATCGATTTGAGGAATTCCCCAGTGTTCTTTTTGGGTTCAAAAAGCTGCGGAAGCTAATCATAGACCAGGACAGGTTTGCTGCTTGGTCTGTATCTTTGAGACAACTCCAACAGGACCTTCCAAAAGTTACCTTTTGGTCTCCTGATATCCCTCCTCAGCAACTGCTTTTTTAAGTTACATGTTCCAAAAGCTCTTTTGCTTGCTTCAGGGTTATTCTATTGGTTGGATCTTCTGCGAGCAATTTGGCGATGATCTGATCCACAGGATCGTTTAGATTAAGATTATTATCAGCAATGGCCTTTTCTTATTGCCTCTAGGTGCGCAGCAACGTGGTAGTGACGAAGCTTATTCGTTAGTTTGATATATTTACTCCTAGACTCTTCGTTCCCTATCAAGTAAAATGTCCTCTTCTATTCTGAGGGTACATGTATGTCTTTTGTAAAAAAGTGTCTTTGGTGTGTAGGAGCTCTTGTCGCACTGCTTCTTCTTTTGGTCGCAGCATCGCCTGCACTTGTATCAACCTCATATGGAAAGAATGCCTCCTTACGTATGCTTGCATCATTTTATGATGGCAAGGTTGAGGTGGAAAACCTTTCTGTTGGGTGGTTTTCTGGTGTAAGGATTGATGGATTGCGTGTGCAAGATCCTGCAGGAAGGCCGCTTTTGGAATGCGCCAAAATAGATTTAGATAAGCCCCTTATCAAATGGTTATATTCCTGGAAGAACTTTGGAAATGTAACTATCAATTCCCCCTCCATTTTCTTGCCGCAGCCTGAAGTTAAAGAACATAAAAAGCATTCGAAGAAAAGTCCTGCACAGCCAAAACAAGAAACAACATTTGTGCTTCCTGGCATTCAAGGGACGGTTACTATTGAGCATGCAAAAATTGTTGGCCCTTCAACAAATCATGCTCCAGCTGTTGTATCTGATGGCAATGTAAATATTTCTCTGGACCTTGAGCATTCCTCCTCCGCAACTGTGCAAGCAAACATCTCTCAAGGAGATATACCTCCGACTCCCCTCTCCTTAGCCTTTTCCATGAATGGCAATCCTTTAGAAGGCGGGTCAGCTTCCTTTTCTCTTCTCTTGGATAAAGTGCCAACTGAGCTTGTGGCTCTCGTTGCAGATGGTGTTGAAAAGCAAATTGGAGACATAAGTCGAGAAGCTTTGGGCTCCTCTTTTTCCTACAAGCTTGATGGTTCCATGACCCAAGGAAAGGCTGTTCTCTCTAGTCACTTAAAGAGTGAAAACGTGTGCTCAGATATTGATGCTGTTCTGGAAGGCGACTTGCTTTCACTAGAGCAGGGCGCATTTTTGAAGGGAACGCTTACTCCTGCTTTGTTTCAAGCCTTGCGGCCGCAAATTAATCAAAAACAAATCTCTCTTCTGCAAAACGCAGCTTTTGAGCTCGACAATACAACTCCTTTCACGTTTAACATCAAAAAGGGAGATTGTCAGACCCCATTTCATCTCACCTTCGGGACAAAAGAGCCGCTTGTTCTCCATGCCGAAAATGAAAAATCACCTCTGATTCTTGCCTGTTCAGCTGAACTTTTGGGAGAGCCAGGCAATAGACAAGCAAATATTTTAATAAAGACTAACGCTCCTCAACAAGCGTTAGCACGGCTTAATCTCACGGCTCTTCCGAAAAATGAAGGGTGCGACATAAATGCCTCCCTCATTATCTCTGGACCATGGTTAAAAATAGGAGAGCAGGTATTGGGCCTTCCTATTCCATCGTTTGTCGGAGAAGGAATTCATGCGGAAGCCGCCTTGCAGGGCACAATTGTTGATCCAACCAACTTTTCTCTCCAGGGTTCTTCTTCCATAACAACTACGACCAATAACCGAGTAACCGCAACTTTGTTAATCAAAAAGAATGCCGACTCCCCTCTCATGCATGTGCAGACAGATGGATCTATAACCCTTGACCCAGCCCAGAAGGATCTGTGTGCTAATTTAGGAAATGAAATCAAACTCGGGCTGCTTGCTTTTGTTGATCCGGATAATCAAACCGTCAATCTTTCCAAATTGAATATTGGCTCCTCAACCCTATCTGGAGAGATCAGCAATTTAACTTTGGAGAACGACCGATTCATGCTTTCGTCTCCAGCTCTCTTTTCTTTCAAACCGCTGAATTTACCCTCTGAGCTTAAGGATGCTTTTGTCAAGTTAGCTATTGCTCCTTTTGCTTATACAGTTCAGGGAGAACATCTTGTAGGGAAACCCCTTGAATATACCGTGACAGCGGGTTGCACCTTTGCTCATTACCCAGATCCCCTTTCAATCATCGTTCCAGGGCAAGCGGATTTTGATCGCAAAATAGTCAAGATAACTCCCCTTCTTACTTTAGGAAATCAAGAGCTTCTGAAAGGAACTGTCGTTGCTGACCTGCCTAATAGTACACCTCATGTGACAGGCGATCTTTTAATGAAAGAGGTTCCTATATCACTTCTAGACATGCTTTCTTCGCAAAAGGCAAGTGAGGTCATTGGCCAGAAAGTTTCTTCTACCATGTCGTTTGAATTTACAGGCCTTAAAACCAAAGGAAATCGGTTCTCATTACAGTCTCAGGGCGATTTCTGGAAAATGGGCGCAGATATACGCCTTGATGAAGGAATAGTAACTGCCGGAAACTCAGGAACATTCGTTGATGCGGCGCTTTCTCCGGACTTGATCAAAAAAATCCAAACCCTTCTGCAAAATAAGAATGACCTAGGATTTGGTAAACCGATAGACCTCCATGCATCGCTTTCTTCTTTCCAGCTCAATCTCACCTCCCTCTTAGATAAAAAAGAGGTTGCTTTTGCTTCTCTCTTTGCGACGATGAAGCTCAAGGCAAAAGTGACAGTTTCTGATGCTGAAGTTTTGCGTGAAGGCAAACCCGTGGCGCATATTGCACCTCTTTCAGGAGAGTTAGAGATTGATGGAGCAAACCAACACGTTGATTTTCGCCTCAACTCTGCGCAATCTGACAAAGCAGTTTCTCCGGAAGTAGCAGTATCTCTCAAAGACTTTATGGATAAAAATGGCCCTTGTTTCCTCAATGCAACAGTTGATGCCAATTTTAAAATTAATTCATTCCCTTTGCAGCTCACCGACATTGTAGCCCCGGGAAAAGGAAAGCTTGCTGAGGAGATGATCGGGAAAACATGCAGCATTCAAGGGAGTGCGTCGATAAAAAAGTTGCTGTCAGGTGTGATCAAGGCGGATCTCAATGCAGATCATGCAAAAGTTCATCTTGATGGCGCTATCAAAGAGGGAAATTTTACCCTCAACTCCCCTGCTATTGCTTCTCTTGAGTTGACAAGAGAGGCGGGAGAAGTTCTTTTAAAGGGAATAAACCCGCTTCTGACCTCAGCTGCCCACTCTGAAAAGCCCATCACCGTTACTGTGGATCAAAAAGGAGTTTCCATTCCGCTTCGCACATTTTCCTTAAATGCGCTTACTCTCCCCAATGTGACAATTGATGTAGGCAAAATGGTTGTGAAAAATGGCGGTGCGCTCAAAGTTATTTTGGCACTTCTTAAGATGGGCAAAGCTGCAAATAGCGACGAGCTTAATGTGTGGCTCACCCCCATCTATCTGCACGTCAACAACGGTCTTGTCACGTGCCTGCGCTCAGATGCTCTTGTAGCAGATCAGCTTCACATGATCACTTGGGGAACCGCTGATCTTGTGCGCGACAACCTTGACATGATGATAGCTATTCCTCTGGAAACATTAAACAAAGTTGGTATTCAAATCGCCTCAAATCATCCTGAACGAGGATTGCAGATTCCCATCAAAGGCCCTTCCTCCAATCCAAAGATTGAAACCGGACGTGCAACTGCAAAGCTTGCAGGCGCAAGCGCTACGAAAGTAAGCTCAGACAAGCGTGTACAGCTTCTCGGAGGATTAATTCAAGCAGCAGCAACTGTAGGCGAAGAGGATAAACCTATTCCAGCCCAAACCACGCAGCCTCTTCCCTGGGAACGTGGACGATGATACAAAAACTCTCAGCGCTAGAATCAATGCCTGATGCTGTTTTTGAAAATATACTCTCCTATCTTGGTCCCACATATGGTATTTCCTGTGCATCAAAGACCCTTCATTCTGCTCATCGGCGTATAGTAGCGCAGATGGGGATCGTTTTAGCGGCATCCGCAGCTCGGACAGTTTGGAGAACAGAGAAGCTTCCAAAACCTGGAGTGGACGTGTCGCAAGAGCAAGGGGTTTCAATCTCAAAAATGGCGATTCTCAAGGTGCGGGCTATCTGGGATCAGATATCAGAGAATGAAAAAGTTCAATTCAAGGGATATGCTCTCTCTCAGATCAGTATCTCACCATCATTATTCAGAAAGCTTGTTCACATGGATCTTGAGCTGCTACAATGTTTGGTGCCGAATCACAAACAGAAACCAGAAGAGGTTTCTAGCACGGAATTCTTTGAAAGAATTGCTTCAATTAAGACATCCTTTAGACCGGTGGAACATGTCCCTGAGTCTATCGGGTGTCTCACAAGCTTGACGCATCTTTGTCTCGATGATATGCATTTAAAAAGGCTTCCTTCCTCGATTGGACAGCTTACTTCCCTGGTGTGGCTTTATGTTAGCAACAACGAATTAGAAACGCTTCCTCCAGAGATTGGAAACGATAAGGCGCTCCAACGGCTAATTTTTCATCATAATAGGATAGAGACCTTTCCCGAAGCAATTGGAGGTCTTGTTCGTTTGGAACATATCGATGCTAGTCATAATTACATTTCAATCATCCCTGAGTCTGTTCGGGGACTTATTTCCTTGCAATCCGCAGATTTTTCATGTGATTTAATACAAAAAAGTCCTTATTCAATTGCTTCTCTGCCTTCTCTTCAAACGTTATTTTTACATGATAATCCTTTCCAACCTGAACAAAAATTCAGGGACTCACTCAGAGCAAAACGAACTGGAGGTTGTTTATGGGACATTTCTCCTCCTAGCGACAAATTTTCAGGTCTTAAAACGCTTTGGTCTAAGTTAGCGGGTTTTGTAAAACTCCTGATGGGAGGACTCCGTGGTAGTGTCTTTAGCAGGTTTTGATCTGCATAATTTCTAGATATATGGAGGCTTTTATGGCAAATGATATGGCAATAAGACCAGACTATGTGAGTTTTGCTAAAGAATGTTTGGCGAATCACAGTCCAGATCTGAGGCACAATGAGGCGGAATGGACTGTTGAGGCTCAACGTTTAGTAGAAGTTGCTCTTGAATCTCTTGGGGGTGGATGTAGCGCAGAAGCCTTTCTGTCGGTAAAAGTTTCTGATGGGTCAAGTGATTCAATGGCAGAAAGAATAAAGGATTATATAAAGGACAAGGCATTACTTTTTGTACGTGGTTATCCACGAGGATGTGACTTTTCTGCCCTTCCAGAGTAAGCGTCAACGCTACCCATC
>PMZB01000194.1 GCA_003170575.1 Chlamydiia bacterium
AGCGAACAATGATATTCATGATAGAATGATATGAATGATAAAATCTCTTACTTTTCCCTCTAGAACTGTAAAAGTTATTCCTGTACGATCCCTAACCAGCATGTGCTTGCCTTACGATGATCTTTGAAGCGGGTCATCCACTTTTCGGATGCAGCAACAAAAAAAGATCATCGGAAGCCAAGCACATCGCGTTAATTAACGAGGCACTTATGAAAAAAGTTCTCTTCCTTCTTTTTACCCTCCTTCCCTCTCTCTTGATGTGCGACCTGGCCGACCGACTCAAACCAGCCCTCAATAAAGACCCCTATAGCAGAATGTACGGGATTGATTATATCTACATGATTAATCAGGACAACAGACCAGATCTCTATGTAAACGCTCGAGCAGCACTTGTGGCATACGGCATAAAGCCATATCGATTTTCAGCCGTCTCTGAACAAGATATTTCTCCAGGCCTATTGAGAGACATTTCACTCAAATATCAACCCTGGATGACAAATTTTCAGGTGTCTCAATGCCAGGACACAGATCCTCTTTTTGCACGTATAGACAAAATGGAAAGCATTGGAGAGCCATATACTTGCTTGCGGATGACCAAAGGCACTGCTGCCAATTGGCTCAGCCATCTTTCCGTGCTCCAAGATGCTATGCTTTCTGGGCATCAGACGATCTGGGTCCTTGAAGATGCAATTCAGGTCCTGCAAGACCCGAATATACTTATATCTCTCATGAATGAGCTTGGCCTGATTGTTCCAGATTGGGACATTTTGTTTACTGATTCAGGAATCCAATATTTGCATCCCATCAATTTGGAAACAGACCCTGACTACCGCAGGCCAGACATGTCACTTTTATCATCAAACTCCTACAGGTATATGAGACGCCCTATCAGTATACATTTTTCCTGGGAAGGGCCGCGCCATGGAGCCCAGTCCTACATCATTAAAAGATCTGGAATAGAAAAGATTCTGAATTATTTTAAAGAAAATGGCCTGTTTCTTCCCTACGATGCAGAGTTCACCTATCTACCACTGAAAGCAATACGACTGAACGACCCTGTAGTTACGTTTTTTTACCCGGCTATGTAATCGCTTTAAATTTTTCTCTGTGTGCTCTGTGATCTCTGTGGTGAAAAAAATTACGGCACCTTTGCTTAACGCACATGGAAGAGCACATCTGCCATTATGTTTTTATGATCTTTTTGGAGCGCGAGCGACAAACAAGATCATCGGAACACAAGCTCATCAGCCTAGCCGGAGTTCTCTACAAGTTTTGAGACGTCTTGTTCTACAACTTCCTCCTGAGGAACCTCTTCCATATCAGAAGAGGCAAGCCTCCTCACCGCAGGCAAAAGCCTGTGCTCAAAGGATGCAGCCACCCGCTCATGAGCTTTGAGGCTGCGTTCAAGCGTTTTTCCAAGCTCTGCAAGATGTTCGGAGAATACTTTTGACCGCTCTAACCACTGCTTGGCTTCTTTCACGATAGCCTTTGCGTGCTGCT
The DNA here is from genome assembly GCA_003170575.1 of Chlamydiia bacterium. Taxonomy (GTDB): domain Bacteria; phylum Chlamydiota; class Chlamydiia; order Chlamydiales; family FEN-1388; genus FEN-1388. The sequence goes on from PMZB01000194.1 coordinate 1,501, forward strand.
CAATCTTTGCCTCTTGCCACCCGTAGGCAACAACTTTCAGCATGGCAATTAAACTCGTTGGGGTCGCCAGAAGCACTTTCTGAGAACTTGCAAACTCAAGCAGCTCTAGATCATGCTCAAGAGCCGGAACCAAAAAGCAATCTCCATGCAAAAAAAGAATCACAAAGTCAGGAGCTTTGGGAAATTGATCCCAATATTTTTTCTGGGAGAGCTTGATAACGTGCTGGCGAACCATTCGTGCATGCTCTATAAGCTTATTTCTCTTCTCTTCTAGATCTTCACACTGCATGGCATCAAGATAGGCTGCAAGAGATACCTTGGCATCAATCACAACAATCCGTTCATTAGGAAGCTTCACAACCATATCAGGACGCACCGCCCCGTCAACCCCAGAAACATGCACCTGCTCCTCAAAATCGCAAAAAGGAAGCATGCCAGCAACCTCCACAACTCTGCGTAGCTGCACTTCTCCCCATCGCCCTCGTACCACCGGCTCTCGCAAGGCTTTTGTTAATCCGGCAGTTTCTTTTTGAAGAAGCGCATGGGTTGTAGAAAGTTGCGATATCTGTTGAAATACCCCTTCATAGGCCCCACGACGGACAAGCTCCAACTCCTCTACCTTTTTCTCCATCTTGGCCAACGAAACCTGTAAAGGTTCTACAACAGTTGACACCTCTTTTGTCTTTGCTTCCATCGATGTTTTGAAGGTAAGGTTATACTGATCAAACGTCTCCTTTGCCACTTTAAAAAAGGCATTTTGCGACTTATAAAACGCTTCATGGCTCATAATTTCAAAGCGTTCTTGCATTTGCTTTTGCGTTGTTGCAATCAATTGTTCTATCTTAGAGGCATTTTTATTAGCCTGCTCCAACTCATACTCAATTCTGTGTCGCTCCATTCGTTCTTTTTCAAGCTCAGCGCGAAATATTTCTTTTTCTGCTTCCAAATTTTGATTCCGTTCCTGTAAAAGCACGTTCTGATGGACAAGCCACTTATATGAGTATCTATGGCTTACGTATTGCGCAAAGAGTAGGAATAAAAAAAGGGCCGTTATACTACCGACAATCATCTATGACCTCCAAGTGGTATAACCGAATTGTAGCTTGCTTCCTTGAGATAGTACAGAGAATTTAGGAGTATTCATGAGCAGGAGTTGCTCAAACAGTCTCGCAGCCTCTTCTTTAGAGTGCAGCGTTGCTGAAGCACAGGTTTGTAAGAAAAGACTTGACATAACCAGTCTTTGGTGGATTATCCCTCTTGCGCTCTTTTTGGTTTATATTCCCCTTTCTTCGATAATTGATTTAAAAATAGCTGATTTTTTTTCTGTTGAAGGACGATTCAAGGCGCCTAAGTGGACATGGAGTGTGTACACCTACGGCCTCCTTCCAGGACAGCTTCTTTTCCTTGGAAGCTTTTTCACCACTCTTTACCTCTTTGTCCACAAGAATCGCTCCTCTTCCTTCTTTGCCTCACTCTACATATGCCTGGTGCTTATTATTGGCGGCGGACTGGTAAGCCATGCTGTATTCAAGCAATTTTGGCAGCGCCCCCGTCCCAAGCAGACAACCCTGTTTGGGGCTAAGTATCCTTACTGCCCCATGTGGAAGTTGTATAAAGGAAAAAAGGATCGCAACTTGCGTTCCCTGCCTTCTGGGCATGCCACTATGGGGTTTTACTTTTTTTCTCTTTATTTTGTCGGCAGACGCCTTAAGAAAAAGTACCTTGCCCTTTTTGGTATAGGGATGGCATGTTTCTTAGGAACGCTTCTCTCCTTTGCCAGATTTTCGCAAGGAGGACATTTCTTCTCCGATAGCGTTCTTTCCCTTATCATTATGTGGGAGACATGCTACTGGCTCAACAGATGGATGGAGAATTACTTTGAATGCCAAACCTCTTACGCCTAAACAAAAACGCCTTGTAGATGCAATAGAAGCTAGTTTTCAGACAACAGGATCACCTCCCTCCTACAGAGAACTTATGAAAGCGCTTGGGTATCGCTCTACCGGAAGCATTTATCGATTCATGAAATCGTTAAAAAAGAAGGGAGTCATCAAAGATACACCTCGATCCTGGCGAAATGTTGAGCTTGTAACAGAATCACATGAGAGACAAGGGCCGCTGCTCTTGGTTGATGTTATTGGGCAAGTAAGCAGAAAAAGAGCTCCAGAATTACTCCAGAAGACACATCAAGTTGCCATCCCGCCAAACCTTGTCAGCAAAGACGCCTCTGTCTATGGTCTCATTATTCAGGATGCCTCCTTTGTGGACGAACACCTCCTGCCTGGAGATCTTATCTTAGTGGAACCTGCTGACACTATATCTCAGGGAGAGATGGTACTTGCTTCAACAGAGAAATCCATCATAGGCCATTTCTTTGAAGAAGGAGAAAATATCCGGTTTAGATCCAGCCCTTATTCAGTAGGAGGGGTGCCGCCAAGCACAGTAGTAAAAGCTGAGGAAACTCAGGTGTGGGGCATCATTGTTGGTATTATTCGTTCGACTGGTCAATTTCCTCTTCAGTCTCATCCAGAGCAGCCTTACGCCTACCTCGAGCCAGATGAATAATTGCATAGGCCCAGGCAGGAATCACATAGCCCCAGGAAATAATCAAAAGAGCTACAGGAAAGCTCTCTAATACTGCAAAAAGTATGAGAGAAGTAATGATTGCAATAATAAAGAAAAGATAGGGAGACACAACCCGCACGTTAATTGCTTTAAGGCTTGCAAACCTCCACCTGCTTACCATGAGGTACCCAAGGAAGAAAAACACGCAGATGGCAACAATTGCTCGAACAAAATCACTTGTGGGGAAAAGATTTTGCCAACCCTCGCTCGTCAAAAGGAGCATGGGAGAAAGTGCCGCCAAAGCAGCGCCAGTAATAGGAAGACCTGTAAAAGTTCCCTTTTTTTCAGGATCATCAGAAGGCGGAGTTGTAGAAAAACGGACAAGGCGCAGCACGCCTGCTACAGAATAGGTCATCGCACTCGCGGCAAGAAAAAAGGACAGAAGTGACCCTGGAATCACAGACAAGGTCTTTAAGATGACCACAGAGGGGGCAACGCCAAATGAAACAGCATCTGCCATGGAATCAAAAAAACACCCAAACTCTGTCTCAGCCCGAATAACCCGGGCCAAAGCACCATCAAGTGCATCGAACACGGCTGCCAAAAGTAAAATCTGCACACAGATTTGCACTTGGGTAAACACAGCAGTTCCAGGATGAATCATATTCATTTTGAAAATGACAAATAATCCGCAACACAAACTACATGCGGTTAAAAGATTAGGGAGAACTACTTGTCGTTTCATAAAATATCCTTAGATAAATTATCGACGATGGCAGGAACAATAACTTGTTTCCAACGCTCGATCCCTGCTTCTGGTCTTGGAAATGCTCTAACTAAATAAGAGAGCAAATAAAATCTCATGCTTAATAGTATCGCTTTGTCATTTAAAAGACCCTCATAAAATTTTGCCAAATAGGCATCAGGTTCTTTCACTTCTAGAAATGTAGTGAAGAAGATGCGAAGAATTTGTTCTGCCGCTTGGTCCGAGAAAAACGGTCTAAGTATGTCTTTTTTTGCTTCTTGCGTATGCAGTGCTTCCAAGATAAGATCTTTCTGAAGGTTTTGTACAATAGAACTTTTAGTTTCTTCTGTGAGTTTTGGACATATAAATGCGAAAAATTCATCGCAGTCCTTCTGAGAATATCGATTTATTGTTTTCCCTTGTTGCTCTTGAAAAACCGGGAACAAAGAAAGTAAAAAAGACGCCCTTATAGGGGCAAACCCATCTTTATTATTTATTATAGGACTAACTCGCTCCAAGAGCACCTCAAATGAGGGGCGAGGGGTCATGGC
>PMZB01000099.1 GCA_003170575.1 Chlamydiia bacterium
GCCTCATACTGGTCCCCAGGGTTTCGCCAGCTAAAGTCTTGGCTCATTCCCTTTTTCATGAGATTGCTCCACCCTTCAGGATCTTTAAAACGAAGGAGGGCACGCCTTGCGGTAGCGATAAAGCTTTCAGAAGTAGGAGTTTCAAAAAGGAAGCCATTACCATCTTGCCGATTAACATCAACGTCAACAATTGTGTCGGCAAGACCACCAGTTTTTCTGACGATGGGAATAGATCCATATTTGAGTGCAATTAATTGCGTAAGCCCACATGGCTCAAATAAAGAAGGCGCCACAAAAATGTCAGAAGCGGCGAACAATTCATGAGAGAGCTCTTCCTGAGAACCAAGGAAAACAGCTCCTCTTTTTTTTGCACGGAGCAACGAATCAAGTTCTTTAAACGCTAGTTCAGCTTCCTGTTCAGGTACAGATCCAAGAAGGACGCATTGAAACTGAAGCTCCTCTGCCTGGGCAAAAAGATCCCGGATCATATAAATGCCTTTTTGCTGAACAAGCCTTGTGACAGAGATCAAAAGCGGAAGATCATCCAGAACTTTCAAACCAAGTTTGGAAAAAAGCTGATGCTTATTTTGCCTCTTGGATGTACGGACAGAGGCTTTGCTTTCCAAAGAATAGGGGCAGGAAAGATAAGGATCATGAGCTGGATTCCAAAAAAGGTCATCTATACCGTTCAAGACCCCTTGGAATCGACTTCCCAAGCTGGCGAGCACTTTGTCAAGGCCTGTTCCCCCTTGTGGAGTAAGCACCTCCTTGGCATATGTTGGAGAAACAGTTGTTGCCCTATCACAGGTGAGCAATCCTGCTTTCACAGAGTTAAGACAGTCATAGGCAGGATCCTGAAAGCAGGAAGGATCCTGAAAATCTTCACGAGAAAATCCTACCATTTTTACATCGTCCCAGCTGCATCGGCCCTGATACTCAAAATTATGAATTGTAAAAACCGTTGAAAAGGAAGGGTCCTGCGGGATAAGTACTCTATAAAAAAGAGAAACAAGCGCTGCTGGCCAGTCGTGGAGATGAACAATATCAAACTTCCTTCTCCCCGCACGAAGATATTCAGCAACAGCGCGGGAAAAGCTAAGAAATCGTCCTACCTCGCCATAGATATTTTTCTCCCTTCTAAAATAGGAAGTTTCTGTATCGAAAAGACCAACCTCTACACCGTTTGCAGCCCGAAAGTAAGAAATTTTCCCTCTTTGCTTTTCCCCTTCACAGATAGTTTCAAAGCTGTCTTCTTTCTTTTCATCAGTCAATTTCGCGACATCAATGCATCCATAAAAAGGAAGGATCACAAGCACCTCATGCCCACGGGAAGCAAGCTCTCTTGTGAGACCCATGAGCACATCGCCCAATCCGCCCACCTTTGCAATCGGTGTTATTTCTGAAGTAACATGAAGAATACGCATAAACTGTTCCTCAAATACACATCCACTCGTTGACACTAAGTGATTCCGACAACATACTCAACTTTGGGAATAATCAGGAGAAGGATTATACGTATGCGTTCTTTTATTTTGGGCTTCTGTTGTTTTTTCTTTTCTTCCGCAAACCTTCCAGCTGAATCGACGTCATACTTTTGAAAGGCCTCTTTTTCAGAAACACAGAGGAAATCCCGTGCTAATCTTGCATCTAATGTCAGATTAGCACAAATGTTAAAGTGATCCTATACAAACCTGTTGAGAATCCTCATACTGAGCACCAGGTTATTTCTTTGTCCCTTACCCAGCTGACGCTCCAGCCAAGTATTGTTTCAATGTTCCCTTAACCCCAGGGTCTTGAAGCTGTTCCAAAAATAAAGCTTGAACTTCAGTGTCTGGCAAAAAGTGGGTGAGCACAAGCGCTGCCCGCTCAGTGTCTAATGTAATTGGGCGGGATTTCAAGATTTTTATTCCAAAACGCTTGGCTTCCTCTCCTATATTCTTAAGGGCTGAAAGAGCTGCTGTTTCCATTTGCTCATCCGATCTTCCAATACACAAAAAGAGATCGCGAATGGCTCCCTGGTATTTGGCTTTACCCAAAAGTTCTATAGCTAAAAGAGGTGCCAAGCCATAGCCAGGAGATAGAGGGTCTAAAAACTCTTCTGAAGAAACAAGAGGAAGCAAAACTTCAGGTTTGTCTAAAAGCACTTGTGAAGCTTGTTCCACAATCGTCTCTATCTCATCCTCTGAAAGAATGCTTTCTGCGAGGATACCCTCTGGGGAGGCTGGGTTTTGTTCAGCAACTCCTTGAAGCTCAGCATGGAGTTTTCTCATCTTTGCCACGCGCTCTGCATCGGCTCCCGAAAGGAGCAAGGAGGCTAAATCTTTTTTAAAAAGATTCTGGATTCTTTCCAAAAATGCAATCCGCCCCGGCTCAATTTCAGGCTGTATTCCTTTTGCATCTTCTTGAGTGTAATACTCCAACATGGCACCAAAACTTCCGGAAAAGTGAACATCCCGATGCATGAGAATCTCTTTATCCTCTTCATCAAAGAGAGGCAGATCTGTAAATTCATCTCCTGAAAAAGGCACTTCTTCATGAACTTTTGTTTCCTCCTCGCTCCATTCAAATGAATGGGGCAAAAAAGGAGACAGATATTTTTCTTTAAAATCGTCCATAATTAATCCACAAAACTTGATCGTACAAATGGCCCAGAGGCTATTTTTTTGATGCCAAGCCTTTTTCCTTCTTTTTCATACTCTTGAAATTCTTCTGGAGGCACCCACCTCGCTACTTGAAGATGTTTTGGCGATGGCTGCAAATACTGCCCCACTGTCACAATATCTACAGGGATTTGTGATAGAACTAATAGTGTTTCCAAAACTTCCTGCAAAGACTCCCCAAACCCAACCATGATCCCAGACTTTATAACCTGCTTAGGCTTTATCTGTTTTATTGTCTTAAGCACTGAAATAGACCTCTCAAATGTAGCCTTGCTTCGAATCCTGGGAGTTAATCTCTGCACAGTTTCAAGGTTGTGCCCTAAAATATCTGGACCTGCCTCAAGAACAACCTTAAGGGCATTTTCATTTCCCTGAAAATCAGAAACTAGCACCTCAACTGTTGCCTGAGGAAGCCTTTTTTTCACTGCAGCAATGGTTTTTGCAACATGGAGAGCTCCTCCATCAGGAAGATCATCCCTTGTCACCATTGTCAGCACTATATGTTCCAAATGAAGAGCCTCACACGCTTGCGCCACAGTTTCAGGCTCGCTCTTTTTCGGCTCTTCAGGGTGTTCTGCATGGCCAATATTACAAAATCCGCAGGATCGCGTGCAAAAATTGCCGAGAAGCAAAAATGTTGCCCTTTTTTTCTCAAAGCACCTCTGGATATTAGGGCATTTTGCCTCCTCACAAACGGTGTGAAGGGAAAACTCTTGAATACATCTTCTTGTTTCAGCAATAGCCTTTCCGTCCCCAGACTGTATTGTAAGCCAGTCGGGAAGCCGACGCTGCATATCATTATCCTCGTGTAAGCTTGCTCGCCAAAGTCTTTGGAAAATGAAGAGGTGTTTTGCATGCAATGAGCGATGCTTCAAGCCAGGCTTCTGCAAAAGTTGGGTGCGCTTGAATCGTGTCTGCAAGACATTCTATGGGGATTTCGTTAGCAAGAGCTACACCAATAATTGCAATCAACTCGCAGGCGTTATGGCCTACAACTTGAGCGCCAATAATTTTCCCCGTGTCTTCTTCAACAACAAGCTCTGCAAATCCTTCAGGCGCTCTTGATGCAAGCGACCTGCCAAGCGCTGAAAATGGGTAAGAATATGCTTTTGCCTTAATGCCTTTCTTTTTTGCCGCCTCAAGAGTCAATCCAATAGAGCCAACTTCAGGATAGGTAAAGGTAGCCGCTGGGATAGCATCGTAGTTCATGCGCACCTTTTCTCCAAGAATGTTGCGTGCTGCAGTGATTCCTTGATGGGTTGCCGCATGCGCCAACATCATTTTTCCTGTAATATCGCCTATAGCCCATATCCCTGGAACAGACGTTGAAAGATATTCATCAACTATAACAGCGCCCTTTTCCATCTTAATCGGCACCGCAGAAAAACTATCTGTATTGAGCCTTCTGCCGACAGCAGAAAGAACACAGCTCACCTTTAGGGTTCTTTTGTCACTGAGCGTCACTTCAATACCATCTTTTAGACTTTTCGTTGCCTCAACCGTGTGACCGCACAAAATCTCTATGCCATCTTTTTTAAAGCCTTCGGCAACTGCTGCAGAAATAGTTTCACACTCAAGCGGGAGAATTCTGGAAAGAGCTTCCACAAGGATAACCTTGGAGCCTAAAGCCGCAAAAATAGAAGCAAACTCGCAACCAATTGCTCCTGCGCCAATGATCAAAATGCTTTCCGGAATGCTCTCTAGATCCAAAATAGTGGTCGATGAATGGATAAATTTGCCATCAAAAGGAAATGCTTTTATGTCTTTTGGCTCTGAGCCGGTAGCCAAAATGATCGCATCAGCCTCCATGGAAGTAGGAGTTTTCCCTTTCACTTCAATCTTTTTAGGAGATGTCAAAACGCCTTGACCCTGAATAATTTCCACGCCGCTCGCACGAATCAGTTTGTCCAGGCTTGAGCGAAGACCAGACACAATCTCATTCTTCTGTGCAACCATGAGCGGCCAATCAGCTTTTGCTTGGCTTACATGAAGGCCGAAACTTTCTGCGTTCTTGATATCGCGCAGCAAATTAACAGAAGTTACCAAAGCTTTTGTAGGAATACACCCCCAATTCAGGCAAGTTCCCCCCACATATTTTGCCTCAATAAGCGCCACTTTTTTTCCAGCATTAGCAAGATAAATGGCCGCAGGATATCCCCCAGGGCCGCCGCCAAGTACTGCAACATCTACTTTTTTAATTTCCATACCTTACCACTCCAATTCGAACCTCATATAAAAGACTAGAGAGAAAGGGAAAAGTTAGCTACGATATTTTCACACTTCGCCTGAATAGCTCAGTTGGTAGAGCGGCGCACTCGTAATGCGTAGGTCGTCGGTTCGATTCCGGCTTCAGGCATTTTTATTGTCGTGCTATAACGCGCGATCTTCCCTGATTGCTTGCGATGACCCACACCTTTTGCCCTACAGCAAAGGTTGGATCCATCCCTTGCACAACTGATTTTGCTTCGCCTGACTCAAGAGACACAATGTATTCCATGGCATTCTGCGTTTTGAGTGCTTTTTCAGCATAGGCTCCAGCTACGGCGCCTGCAACACCTCCGCCGATGGTTGCAAGGGTGTTTCCCCGGCCCTTACCGATTTGAGAACCAGCCAGAGCGCCTCCAAGACCGCCCCCTACAATACCTAGCCCGTTTTCCTCAAGGTATTCCTTATCCTCAACAGTGACCGGACGAGCGCTGATAACGACGCCAGGAGCAGATGAAGAAACTTCGCCCACGCTAGCTGCTGAGTAGACATTTGATGAAATCTGCCGGGCGCATCCTGATGTCAAAAGAAGTGCAGTGATAAAAATGGAAGAGAAGAAAAACATTTGCCTTTTCATAACAAAAAATACTCCCTATGTTTGTTAGAGCGATATTATAGCACAGGTATAGTTTTCAATTCAAAGGGAGGGAGGCTGGCTGTCTTTTAGCTTGCAAAGGAATTCTTATATTTCTCTTGACACGCTCTTAGGGTCGGCAAAAGCTCGGGATATGCACATTTACACCAAGAAAAAAGCGGACGAAGCCTGTTAAGATCATGGAGCGTCTGCTTTTTTTGATCTGTCAAGACACACAGTTTTCCTGTGTCTATAAGAATTGCTTTTGTCCCAATAAGCCCAATATTGCCGTTGCGTATCAGAGCGCCGTCTCTGTCTACCACCTGCTTTTCTCTGCATGTGGCAAGAAGATCGAAAACAGACTGAATGCACTTTTGAGCCCCTGGAAGGTCGCCATTTGCACGCAAACAGAGGAGCGTTTCTTTAAGGGGCTGCACCTTTTGCTGCAAAATAAATGGGGTATAAGATAAATCAACTACCTCAATCTTTCCCTTCTTGTTCAAGAGCGTTACATTGAAATGCTTCGTCTTGATTCCTGCTAGGGAACAAAAAATCATCCCTGTCTCTTCTGGCAATTTTTCTTTTGCCAGATATGCTCCAAGAAGGCTTTCTCTGACTCTTCTTTGCTTTCTCTTTTTTGTCACATTCTTAAAAAGCTTGAGCACACATGATCCATCAGCACTCTTAAACACAATGGTCTGCCGGCCTGCCCCAAGAAAAAAGAATGGCTGCTGCAAACGGTTAGCTACCTCGGCAGGTAAAGCTTGCTTTTTGTTGTGCGGGACAAGGGTCTTCCACTGATCAGAAAGAGAGACAATAAACTGCCTATTTTTTCGCTCTTGGTGGCGCAGGTATTGATTTATCTCGAAGAAACCTAACACACCTATGATAAGGAGAAGAAAACCAAGACCAATCTTTTTCATAATTTCATTACCGTGAAAAACTTTCATCCTCAAAAAGACCTCATTGGCATAACAAAGATGCCGCTAGTGTCTAGACACTAGCTAGCTCAAGTTCATGAGTAAGTGTATATTTTTCTAAGTTTCTTGCCCATTCAGAAGGTGTAGCCCATCCAATTTCCCACATAGAAACGAGCCCGTGCCCGGCTTTTTTTTATCAAACGCCCCTGTATGGAAATTTTTTATCCACATACCCCGACAGAGGAGGGGTATGTGAATAATATCTTTGTATAGTATAGTCTTCTTATGGACTCACGAGTTTCTTTGAAGACACTTTTTTCTTTTATATGGAAAAGCTTATCCCCATACAAATGGGGTTTGCTCTTTTTGTTTATTTCCTCTTTTTCAATGTCAATTGACTCTACCTTTTGGCCATATATCTTGCGCAAAGTTATTGACCAGCTTGTAGCCCATGAAAGCGCCCGCAACATGGTTTGGGACAGCTTAAAGTGGATTCTTCTCTACGGAGGCTGTTTGTGGATAGCGCTTGAACTAGGGTTTCGCACACAGGGCTTTTTAATGGCGCGGCTTATGCCAAAAATCGAGGCAAATGTGCGCGTGCGCATGTTCGATCATGTGCAACACCATTCTCCCCAATACTTTAATGAACGGTTTGCAGGGAACCTTGCCAATAAAATTACTGATATCACAACCCAAATACCTATCATTCTTCAGCAATTTTTTTATGCCTTCCTGCCTATTTCAGTCGCATTTATTATCGCCTGTTTTTTCTTGTGGCAGGTGAATTGGATCATTTCGCTCGCGCTTTTTTCAGGAATCGCCATCCATTTAGGCATTTGTCTTTTACTCACCAAAAAGTGTGGAGATCTTGAAAATTTCCACAGTGAAGTGAGAAGCACTCTTCTTGGAAGAATTGTTGACAGCTTGACAAACAACCTATCTGTCAATCTTTTTTTTCGATTTCGGCATGAGTACAGCCTTGTAAAACATCTTCAGGAAGAAGAGAGGCGAGCCAACTATCGAGCAAAACGATATATCGAAATCATGCGGGTTTTCTTTGGATTGTTTACGTTTCTCATTGAAGGCCTTACCATCAATGGGATCATGATTTTACTTTGGATCCACAATCAGGTTACAACTGGTGAGGTCGTACAAATTTTCAACACTACCGGAATGATGATTATGTTCATGTGGTGGTTTAGTATGACAATACCCCAATTTTACCAAGCACTCGGCATTGCAAGGCAAGCGCTGACTATTTTGAATGATCCTTCTGATCTCATCGACTCTCCTCAAGCAACAGCTCTTAAAGTCTCAAAAGGGGAAATCATCTTCGAAAAGGCTAACTTTCATTATGGGGAGCATCATCTTTTCCAGGACAAAGATGTGCATATACATGGAGGAGAAAAAGTAGGCCTTGTTGGATATTCGGGTGCAGGAAAATCAACCTTTGTTCTTCTGATCTTGCGGATGTATGGGCTGAAAAGCGGACGTATTCTGATAGATGGGCAAGATATAGCTCACCTTTCTCTCCAGTCGCTCCGATCACAGATCGCGCTCATTCCCCAAGACCCGCTTCTTTTTCATCGATCCCTCGCAGATAACATCCGGTACGGAAGGCTAGACGCAACACTTGATGAAGTAATCGAGGCGGCAAAACAGGCGCATTGTCATGAATTTATTCAAAAGCGGGAATCAGGTTATGACACAGAAGTTGGAGAAAGAGGAACCAAGCTCTCTGGAGGAGAGCGGCAAAGAATTGCCATTGCCCGAGCTATTCTCTCAAGAGCCCCCATCTTGATCCTTGACGAAGCCACCTCAGCTCTTGATTCTGTCACGGAAAAATATATTCATGAAAGTATAAGAGGGCTGATGAAAGGCAGAACCTCCATTGTGATAGCCCATAGACTCTCAACTCTAGCTGAAATGGACCGCCTTCTTGTCTTTGATGAAGGAAAAATAATCGAGCGTGGATCTCATGCGGAACTGCTGGCCCGTGGAGGCCACTATGCCCACATGTGGAAAACCCAAGCCCAAGGCTTTCTTCCTGCAGAGCCTGATTAAGGGACTGGAAAATACTGCCATTAAATTGTAAGGATGTTAACATTAAGGATATTT
>PMZB01000294.1 GCA_003170575.1 Chlamydiia bacterium
TGAGGGTACTCTGATAGGAAGACTTTCTGTTTTTTTTCGACAATTTTCTTTGACACAATATTTTCCTTAAATCGTTTTTGTATTCTTTCTACTTTGAACAATGTTTTTCAATTTAAAAGGAAATTATGTGCAAATCCATTAATTATGTAAACTTAGAATTAATCTAATACCACTCCAACCCACCTTCTCAAATCAATCCCCGCAATAAATGCATCTCCCGGGCTTTTCCCTGCAGGCGGAGGATATAACTTCAAGTTTGGATATACATCCTTCCACCATCGATACGCTTTCGCTCCTGCAGAATCTACATCGAGAGAGAATATGATCCTAGATGCATTAAGGAGTAGTTTATGAGCCTCTGCATCAGGTCGCTTTGAAGCGCCTCCTAAGGCCATTGAACAGCATAAATCCCCCGCACATTGGTGCAGCAAAATGGCATCTAATTCAGCCTCCACAATCATGAGGAGCTTATTTTTAGGATCGCCATACACTGAGGGAACTGGCATGCTTCCTGAAATCTCAACATATTTTGGCAGCGTATCTTCCTCATGCCAATCGCTCCGACGGATTTTAAGCCTTATTAGGTCCTTCGTAGCCAAGTCATGAGTGGGTATCACAAGCCCTTTTGGAATCCATAACTTTTTGCCTTCTTCCAATCCCCACTGACTTCGTTCAAGCCACAGAGAAGTTGGATTCCACCCCAAATGAAAGCGGTCTATAGTCGCATTGGAAAAGCCTCTTTTATGAAAGAGGTCTAGTGCAAAATGATCCTTCTTTAGCTGCTCATGGCAATATCTTGTAAAAGCTTCCGCCTCTTTCCGCCATGCTCCAGGAGGTATTTTTGCTATTCGAGGAAGGAATGAAAAAGGGCTAAGAGCTCTTTTTGGGAGCATCTTATCTTTTGGCGCAATGCCGCTTTTCTGACAGGCTTCTAGAAATGAGAGTCCATGAAAGTCTCTTCTATATTGGACTTCATCTCCTCTTTTTTTGCACTGTCTGCACATATACCGATTGAGTTTGTCCCATATGATAAATCTATCCTTGCCGCCGCAGGCGGGACACGGAGAATGATATTCACCGCCTTTAGTCGCAGCGACCCTTTTTGGATTAAGGCCATCTTCTCTTGCAAGAACAAGCACTCCCATATACCCACCTCTTTTTAACGTCCAAGCAGTCTATGAAGTCCATGCCAATTACTTAGCTGAAACACAAAGGAAGTGTTTGAGCAATTTTCATGCTTAGACGCCATGGACAGCTAGGACGTTCTACTCTTCCCATATCTGAGCCGTTTGCTTTGTAAAGCCCTGAAACCTCTTGCGGCACTCTTCCAAAGAAGGGAGCATATACCACCATTCACGCATACCCTCGAAAGAACGCCGGCTCTTTTCTATAGAAAGTAGTTTCCTCAACCGTTTGCCAAACTCAGAGCTAGGTTCTGGTCTTTGGCCTTCGCGTAGACACCACGTCTTATAGGAGTCGTATAATTCCTCACACGAAACAGTCCCCCATTCCCCTGCCTTTGCCCTATCCCAACGCCCTTCTTGCAAAATGGCAAAAATAAACTTTTCAGAACTGGCTGCAGTTTTCATCTTTATGTCAAAACCAAAATCGTTTTCTGGCATTCTTCTTGGGTCGAATGTTTGCAAATCCTCATGCAGAAGATCAAAAAGCAAACTTGAGAGCCCCCTCTGATCCATTTGCCCGGAAAGAGCTTTGAAATAGGAAAGATCTTCTTTGCGGTGCGAGGAAATGTTCAGGACAAAGAAGCGTCGATCATCTAGATCCATAGGAACAGCCCATTCTTCGTTGCTAGACACGATCAGATGCCGGCAATTATCAACAGGAAAAGCATCCTTTCCCTTCCCTTCTATAATGATGGTTGGATCTGTAATAAATGCTTTCAAAGCTCCAATCTCTTTCCTAGTTCCTCCCCAAAGGGCTTCATTGGCATGAATCAAATAAGCATATTTCAAGTGGCCGTTGAACTTGCCCGTCAGATGCTCAAGGCTTGTAACCGTGAGAAAATAGGGACCAAAAAGCCTTCCAAAATATTCAACAAACTTGTTTTTCCCCGTCCCCTGAAGACCTCGAAGCACTAGAGCCGTTGCTAAAAGAGTCGGTTTCTGAACAACGCAAGCCATCCATTTACGAACATATCTGTAGCTTTCTTCATGGCTGCTGCAAACCACCTCTTTCACATGGTTCCAATACAGGCTACAATCCCCTTTCTGCGGAACAACAGAAAATCCTTTGAAGATATTATAGTTACGATCGTAATCTCCAGGCCTTGCCGGATCGAAGACAATGTTCTCAAACGTTCTTCTCAAAGGATGCCTCAGCCAAAACGTCGCCTTATTTTTGACCTTTCCTTCTGAATTGATGAAAAAATCATTCTCATGGAAATTCTTAAAAGACGTTCGAGTATCAAGCTCAAAGGCAGTTTCAGATCTTTGAAGCAGAATATGTGTCGTAGAGGTGCGCACAATGGCATATTTCTTATTAAACTCCTGAAGAACTTTCTCTTCAGGAGTCAAAGAAAGCTCAATCACCTTCGCTGCCTGAGCTTCCGAAAGAGCCCTGTACTCTGAATACGGGATCTCTCTTGTACTTTCGCTTTGCACCGCCATTGACCTATCCTTTGCTCTTTTCTGAATGGGAAAAAAAATCAGGTTGTAAAATTTCTCTCATGAGAGAAAGTCTTCTAACCTCTTCCATACATCCATGAGCCTGTTCCCGATCCAAAACCAGAATACGCATTCGTATGAGGCAAGATTCCGCCATCCTGAATTTCTGTTTTTGTAATGCTTCACAAAGCACAGGAATATCTAAAGAAAGTCCTTTTTGACATATCTCCCGAAGCACACTAAAGAGAACTTGATGCTTCGGGGAATGGAAATCTTCCTTTTTTAAAAGGGCGCAGACAGCCCGTAAGCCGTCTGCACTTGAAAGAGCATATCCTAAAACAACCATCTCCAATTGGTGGGAATAGGAAAGCTCATGCACCAAAGTCATGCGCGGCCTCCTTTTTCCGTTAATGTGGCGTTCTCAACATATTTTTGGAAGGCACTGATATCAATAAGATATCTGCCTCCAATTTTCTTTACACAAGCCTTTGCCACTGGAGCCTCGACATAAATCCAATGATGCCATTGGGGAAGCCGCGGCCATTTGTGATTGCGGCAGTACTCCCGAAGCGGGACAAAAGTTTCCAACATTTGCATAACAACCTCCTGACAATTGAGACGCTACGCAATGTACCATTGCGTCCGAATTTAATGCAACACGGAATTGCATAAATTCGCACTTTCGTAGTGCGTCATGGCCAGGACATAAAATTGTACGGAGGCTCCGTGAATTTCAAAAATGCTGGCCAGTTGAAAATCAACCATTTTGGTGAGGCCACCGAAATGGTCCAGGCAGGCTCCAGAGGGATATCTTTTAATCCAGAGGTTCACAAACGTGCGTGTTGATGAAACAAAATCTCTGCTCCAAGG
>PMZB01000202.1 GCA_003170575.1 Chlamydiia bacterium
AATAAGAAGTAACTAAAGGACAATTAAGGTCAGCTTTGACAAGGCTTTCCATGTGCGCAAGTGCAGCAGGATAATGCGAGACCTGTGAACTCCGAATTGTCAGTTTTTGGAGATGAGGGAGAGAGATATCTTCTGGAATGGATGTAAGCGAATCACAGTAAAGGTGAAGCTCTTTCAGGCTTTTCATATGCCAAAGAGCTTGTGGTAGTTCTTTGATACTTGAACTTGTCACTGTCAGTTTTTGAAGAGAAAGTGAGGAAAGGTCTTCTGAAATAGAAACGAGCTTATCACAGTTGATGTCCAGTTCAGTGAGGCTTGGCAATCCTCCAGGACCTACTGAAAATTCTGTGAGAGCCATACTCCCAATTTTCAGTATTTGAAGGGACTGTAGCAACAAAATCTCTTGAGGAACTCTTGAAAAGGGGAACCAGAAAAGTACAACTGTTCTGAGATTTCTCATTTTCATTATTTCCTTAAGAAGGTCTCCCTCCCAAAAGGTATCGGCGCATAAAGTCTCGATTTTAGGGTAAAGCCCGAGTTCCTCAAGCGTTTGAAACGCTTTCTGAATGGAAGAATCCGTTAGATCAATGTCACAATTTAGATAAATTTTTTCTAGGGAAGGAAGCTGTTTCAGATGCTTAAGTACATATCGATTCATCATCTGAAACTGAATGAAAATCTCCTTAATAGAGCTCCCCTTTTCAGGATTGTTGAGGACCTCATCGACTTTTTTTGCTGAGCGCTCATACTCTTGCATGGTTTTTGGTGCGTAATAAAGCTTATGATTAATGAAAAAGTGGAACAAATCCAAATGGAAAGTTCGTACCCATCTCAGAAACTGAAGGACATCTTCAGGAGTATTGAGTAAATCTTCAAAACATGAAATGCGGAACGGGGTAGCTTTACCTATCTTTTCATAACATGTTCTGAGCAGGGTTTTAAGTTCGAGTTTAAGGGTTTGCAACTCACTTAATTTAAGAGTTTCTACTTCTTGGGGCTCAGGAAGCTGAAAATCAAACTCTTGCTCCAACAAAGCCTTTATTTCACTGTGCGATGATAAATCAAGAAGCGACTGTTTAAGCTCTTCGGTTCTTTGTTGTTCTCTGCTAGATGCCCTGAAAGTGAGCTGAGAAGAGGATCCTTCCACACATTTTAGCAGGCTTTCATGAGAGATTACTGATGGCAAGGAAATAGCAAGTTTTTCCGCTAAAAATAGGAGCCGAATGTAAAATTGTTCTGCAGCAAGAGCATGCCGAAGAGAAAGTTCCGGCTCACGAGCAAAAAACTGCATGACATGTCGAAACAGGCCTGCAAGAGAGCTCTTTCCATCTTGTAACTCAACTGTGAGATCAGTGCTTCGCAGCGCTACAAGAAAATGGAGCCTATCATACATAAGATGTGAAACTGTTTCGTCGAGCAGTTTATCAGAGCTCGCTATTCTTTCGATCAATTTCTGTGAAGTCTTATTTATACTCAAACCACTTGGAGAATCTGTTTTTCCCTTCGCAGAACCCCTCATCTTTGATCCCGAAAAAACATCCCCTATGTCAAATAGCTGGCTTGTTTTTTTGGAACCAAATCTGAGGTGTTCTTCATCGGAAAAATCCCGATTCTTCAAGTGGTTTGGGTATAGCAGATCGATGCCTTCTCTTCTGCAAAAGTAGAAAAAACCGGTGAGCACTTGTGCTTTAAGTTGTTCGGGGGGAGTTTTTGCTTCCAAGGCAAAAAGAGTTGCTTCATCTTGAGTATGAATTGCTTGCAAAAGGATATCGAAGATACGGCAATACCCTCCCCATCCTGAACTGTTGTACGGGATATCAAAGAGGCTTTTTGGAGCGGGCGGCAAGGGAGCATCGACAACCATTGTATACGCTTGATTTATAGACTGTAAGATGGGAACAAAGGTGTGTTGAATATCTTTTCTTTCAATATACGTTTGAAGAAAAGCTCCGGTAGCACTGTTAAGAGGAAGTGTTTCCAGGACAACAGGATGGTGCACTTTCACTCCCTCTGCAATCATTGAAGTAATAGTCCGATCTTTGGAATAGGAGAGACAGTTGATCTGCTCATTCAGAGCTTCCCCGTTTGGATCAGCTTCCAAGGCAAAAAGCGCGAGAATGACTCGTGGATCAGAAAGGGCTTGGTTCCATTGTGTGCCTGTCAGAAGTTCGCGATTTAAGGAATCCTGTCCTGCAAATTCGAGAGACTCTTTAGTAAATCGTCGTACACACTCTTTTTTAAGATCTTTTATTCTTTCCTGAAGATCTGGGGATTCATAGTACCAGCTCAGACTTTCAGGATTTATTTGAGCAAGCCTTTTAAAAAACTCTCTCAGGCCCGTGATCGCTGGAAATGAACTGTTTGACAGCATCTTGTCCTGAATCATTTGGCTGGACTGAATGGTGGAAGCAAGAGTCTGAGCATGGAGCCGCAACAACTCTTTGGCAAAAGGAATATTTTGTTCTTGGGCAAACGTAAGCAGGATTGCTTGGGTTTTCGAATCAAGGGATGTGAAAATAGGCCAAAGAAAAGGGCTTTGAAACAACATATCCAAGACTTTCGGTAAAGCACTTTTTGTTTGTATAAGAAAAGCACAAAAATTTGCTCGAGTTTCCAAAGATAGTCGTTTAAATTCTCTCTGCACGGCTGACGGATCTAGGCTAGAAAAAAAGGCTCTCAATTGATCAAAATCGCAGAGCGTTGGATATTTTTGAGGAGAGGAAAGCATCTTACCAATAAAAAGATCATTCTTAGAATATTTCCATTGAATGATCGCTGAAGCATAGAGGATCTCTCTTTCATGGGGTCTTTGCGAAAAAAAGGAAATATTCTTCCCTGCTCTTTTGGAGCAGTTGATAACTACCGCTGACCTAATATCTCCAACCTTATAGATTTCCTCAGGGCATGTATGTGAACAACTGAAAAAGCCATCAAGGTACTCTACGTTTCCTCCTTCTTCTATCGCTTTTGTACGCATATGAAGGAAGAAACTTGGAGAGTCATACTCACATCTCCACAGACATTCTGCCCCATCTGGAGGAATATAACCTGGGAGTTTGTTTAATGCGCTTGAGACCACGGCCATGTGAACAAGCGCTTCCTTTACCGTGATGGCTAATTTTTGTTCTTCTGAGAGAAGATGGGAAAGTAGTCTATTCTGCGCAATCGCCTTTTCAACTTGATTACGTATTACTGGATTTATTATTCCAAACGACTCTCCTGTAAAAATATTAAGAGCACATTTCTCAGCAAGAGAGAGTTGAACTTCAGGATCATCTGGCTCAAGATACCCACGTGCGGAAAAATAGTTTTTCACATCTTCTTCAGAAAGTTGACGCCAATCGGATATTCCTAGAAAGTGTGGTTTATAAAGAATCTCATTACTTTGAAGGAGTTCCCTATAAACATCCAAGGCTTCCTTGGACAAAGAGATTAGGTCGAATTGGGCAAAGAGAAGAATTTGGGACAGGTCATACGATTTGTCTTTAATCTTTAAAATTATAGATCCCTTATACTGCATAACAGTTGCGACTTGAAAATCAGAGAAAAGGTTTTCGAACATTTCCTGTGCTTTTTTTGTATACTCTGATAGTTGATTTGGACCAAAAACAGGGTGTTGAAATATGCGTCCCTCACCCCCCCGTTTCAGATATCCCACAAGGGCTTTGGCATCTCCTTTCCAAAATGCATTGATTGCTTGCTGCTCATTTTGAATGGATTGGGAAGCAAGGATGTGTTTTTGAATCTTTTGTTCTTTCTTCTCCCGCAGCCTTCCTGATTCATCTTGGGTCTCTGGTACTGTTGGGAGGCGAAGAAAGGATAAGGA
>PMZB01000015.1 GCA_003170575.1 Chlamydiia bacterium
GAGAAGGACAAGTCAACAAATATTAGTTTGAGTTTTATTTGGGAGAAAGCTGTGGTTCAGTCCAGACTTCTTTTTCTGGGTCTTTTAGTTTTTCTGCCAGAAATGAAGCAAGGTCTGGAGATCTTCCTTCTAACCATAGATGCAATTTCTTAAATGCCTTTTGGATGTCAGGAACCATCTTTTCTTTGGATGTCATGAGGTTATTTTCAAGGAAACTTCCTATATCGATGTGCACAGCTGTAGAGCCAAAATAACCTGCATTTTTGTGAAGATCTGGATCAATATCCTGGATTCCTTTTTTGCATCGAGTGACAAAAAGCCCAACTAGGGAAGAAAGTGCTTTCTTAGCTTCATCAATTTTATTCAGTTGAATCCAGTTCCGAAGAGCAGGGAGAACAAGATTTACTCTATGTTGAAGTGCAAATCCATAGTGAGCGAGATCAAAAGAATAGGTACGCCCTACAGGGTCAATAATGGTAACCGGCAGAGTATAGGAAGATGAGGGAAGAATTTGGGTGAAAATCAAGGCGCATTCTTTGTTCAGTTTTTCCTGTGCGATCTTATAGCTATGAAGGGTCAAAGAAATGCGTTCCTCCCGGTGATTGATAAGGCTATTTCTTTCTTCCTGAAAGCAGGCAGGTAAGGGTATTGCTTGAAGCCATTTCATAGAGTGCATGTGATGAAACTTAAAGAGCTTGAGAATGTATTTCCCATCGTCGCTCATAAAAGCGTAGGCTTGAGACCCCTTTTTGAAATAGCGGAATGGCTGTTTAGTGATCAAGGAAAGGCTTTCAATATCCTGTTTTGAAGGCTGAGCAAGTACAAGAGCGGGGTCACGCTCGATTGTTACTTCCACTCTTTTGAGAGAGAACCCCTCAGTTAAGTAATAATAGAGCGGGCGGATAAACAGGGTGGCGCCAAAGATGACTAAACCCACACGAATAAAAAACGATATGGGAAGAAAGAGGGAACGTTTCTGTTGCATTTTCTCCTCTAGCACTAGAAAAAGGTGAAAGCATAACGGATTTTATTCATCTCTTCCACAAATTTTTATAGAGAGGCATTCCCGTTGTGCTTTTTTGAGGATAGAGATGGATCATGTCTTTCCAATTAGTCTACAAATCGAATGCAGTAAGATTTTGGAGACTTCTCTTCCAGAAGGACCCTCTTCCAAGGAGGGTGAAAGTGGGACAGCGGCGCGAGCTCTTTACCTTGATAGCATAAAGGATCCACAACACGGGATTTGCAGAATACTTGTGCGTGAAAATGGTTCGGGTCAATGAAGTAGGGAACTTTATTATGCATTCTATTCAGGAGTTTTTGAAGGTCTGCATCACCAGAAGCATGTTTGGATATCATTGCGAGGACTTGTGCGTCCGTTGAGTAGAGATCTTCATACACGAGATATCCTTTATTAAGTGCATGCCGAAGTACACTTCCAACCGTATAAAACATGGTTGCGCTTGTAAGTCCAGCATAGTTGTGGGTGTTAAGATGTGAAAAAAGGGAGGCATATTTCAGCGCAGCGTCTACAGTTTTGAAAATCCACTCTTGTCCTTCTGCAATAAGCGATTTGAGTATGCATGAAATATCTTCTTTGGTGCATACATGGACGGCGATTGCTGTTCTTAAGGAATAATCGATTCGATCAGCGCAGAGATCTGGAAGAGAGGCTTCCTTCAAAGGAAAATTCGTGTCATCAAGGATATAAGAAACGTCCATTCCATACTGATGCAGGATAGAGGGAATTTCTGAATTTTTCACATACTCTTCGAAAACATCATCTTGCTGTGTTTGATTCTGTTGAGCTTCCTGAGTGGTTAAATAATCTGCACAGTGGGAAAAAGCCGTGTGAGAGACGTCGTGAATCAGGCCAGAAACCTGTTCTTCAAGCGAAGCTCCATACAGTTTAAGCAATACATAAACTCCAACAGAGTGTTCAAACCGTGTGATTTTATCTTCTTCAGGGCGAAATGGCGTAAGAAATCCTGCTTGATCGATTTCTTTAAGCCGTTGCAAAGAGGGAGAAGCAATAAGCGCACGCACGGCAGGATCATCTATCTGAATCATACCGTAAACAGAGTCCACATATTCCATACCTGAATCCTTCAAAAGTGGGAAGTGCCTAAAGTTTAGTACCAAAAACCATAAAAAACTAGGCGAAAAGCAAAAGGTTTGAAAAGTGGATGGTTAAAAAAAGAGCCTTTTAAAGTATGTCTGGAGGCGAAAGCAAAAAAAAGGAAAAAGAAGGTTGATTTGAAAGTCCCAAATTCGATGCGGGGTCATGGTCGATTGTTACTTCCACTCTTTTGAGAGAGAACCCCTCAGTTAAGTAATAATAGAGCGGGCGGATAAACAAAGTAGCCACAAAGATGACAAATCCCACACGCATAAAGAACGATATGGGAAGAAAGAAAGACCGATTCTGCTGCATTTTCTCCTCTAATACTAGACAAACAGAAGAAGAGAATATACTTTTGTATGCATCACTTCCACAAATTTTTACTTAGGTGTTAGAGAAATTCTTTCCGGGACAAAACCTTGTTCCTTTGCTTTCAACTCAAAAAAACTAGAACCTTTCCATGCATCAGTCATAAGAGGGAGTAGGCTTTCCTTATCGTTCTCAGAAGGCAGACAACGCCGATCTATCTGTGTGTGAAGCGGGATGTTTTGCATAACAAGAACTTTTTTAAGATCAACTTCTCCTTTTCCTGGCACCATGATCTTTTCTTTCCAATGCCTTTTCCGGGTGCTTGGTTCTATATCTATTGTATCTTGGCGATCTAGCGACTTATTTCCTAAAACTTTTTTCCAAAGTTCCAAATTTTTGGTATCGCCCCAACAATTTACAGATACAAATTCGAGCTGATCAAAGGATTCTCCTGCTTGTTTCAAAACCTGAACCGCGAGAAGATCGAGTAGATTGATAATCTGTTCTTCAAGTGAAGTTCCGAACATTTTCAGGAGCAAAAACACTCCAACAGAGTGGTCAAAACGAGTGATCTGCTCCAGTTCGGGCGGAATGGCTTAACGAGTCTACCATGATCAATGCGCTTAAGTCGTTGCATAGATGGGTTGTAATTTGCTCTCGATATCTCAACGGCCTTAGTTCGTGCCTCGTATATGAAGTCTGTTAAGAATCTCGTTGAAAGAAGCCTTAAGAATTTCTTTCCGATCCTCGGGGATATTTTGTGCGGGCATGCTGTCAATGGAAACAGAAAGAACCTTCCCTTCAGGGTTAATATTCAGCTCAATCTTCTCTTCCGGAGCATTTTTATAAAATTTATCAAGGCTTTGAATTGTTATGGCGCAACTCTCCGTTTTCGAACTGCGTACAACCAAAAATGCATACTGTTTCTGTCCAATAAAAATATCACGAGTAAGGGAACTCTCTCCTCTAACGGGTGCTATTATAACTATCAGTTTTCTCAGATCGTCCATGTTTAATCCAATATCGACCTGTGGAGCAACTGAAGCAGCGCTTTCTATGGGGGGGGCTACCCAATGCTTTGGCAAAAACGTCTCCTATCTTAGATCGTAGCAGTTCAAACCCCTTAAGTTTGCTTATACGCTCATCTTGTATGAACTTTTGAGCAATATATTTTGGTACATAGATATCCCTAACCTGACCTTCAGAGCTTATCATGAGTTTCGAAGAATATCCTATCCAATGGAGAAACTTTCCCCAATTCCCTTTTGCTACATTTTGAATCTTCTTGTCTTCAACCTTGAACTCCTTTGTTTTTTCGTTATATGACCCTTCGATAGGTTGATATTCTGGCCTAGTAACTTGGCTCATCTGGAGTTCTCCTTTAGTCTCGTTCACAAATGGACATATTTTTTTCATAGCAGTTAAAACAGTTATTAAGCAAGAAAAATACTGTTACGGATTTGTTTACAAAACTTTATTCTCCAAATCGGAGGAAAAAAGTTTTTTGGGGTATCTCTTTCTGCAGAACTGCCTCCCAAGGAGTATGAAAGTGGGAGAGTCGCGAAATCTCAGTGCCTCTATAGCATAAAGGATTCGCAACACGGGATTAGCAGAATACTTGCGCCTGAAAATTGTTCGCGTCATTGTAGTAAGGAACCTTATTATGCATCCTATTCAAGAGTTTTTGAAGGTCTGGATCTTGAGATGCATGTTTGGAAATCTTTGCCAGGACTTCTGTGTCTGTTGAGTAGAGATCTTCATATGTGAGATACCCGTTATCAAGAGCATACCGAAGTACACTCCCTACTGTATAAAACATGGTGGCGCTTGTAAGTTCAGCATAGTTATGTATATTTAGATGCGAAAAGAGCGAGGCATATTTGAGAGCAGCGTCACATGTCTGGAAAATCCATCGTGATCCATCGGTCACAAGCGACTGAAGTATGTAGTAAATATCCTCTTTAGAGCATACGTGGGCACCGATTGCTGTTCTTAAAGAATAATCGATTCGATCAGCGCAGAGGTTAGGCAAAGATGTTTCTTTCAAAGGAAAATGACTATCATCAAGCAGATAAGAGACGTCCATGCCATACTGATGCAAGATAGAAGGGATTTCAGACTTTCGCACAAATTCTTCGAAAACATCATCTTGCTGTGTTTGATTCTTTTGAGCTTCATGTGTAGATAAATAATCACACAATGGGAAAAAGCCGTGTGAGAAACATCGTGGATTAGGCCAGCGACCTGCTCTTCTCGCGGTGCCCCAAACCGTTTGAGCAATAAAAAAACTCCAACCGAGTGTTCAAAACGTGTGATCGTATCTTCTTCAGGGCGAAATGGCGTAAGAAATCC
>PMZB01000119.1 GCA_003170575.1 Chlamydiia bacterium
GTTCTGAAATCGAGCAGATAAAAGCCAGGGCAACGCAATATGTTCGGGATGCTATAGAGAAGGTTATTAAGCTATATGACTCCCCCTTTTCTCATAGTATGAGATTATCCCATGTCCCCCAAGTATCGGTTTTAGAGCAGTTATATGCACCTGACCTAAAGGAAGAGGTTGAGTTTTTTCTTGGGAATAGTTGTGATGAAGATGATCCAGTTGTTTTGCTAAAAAAATTCCAATTTTTTTGTCAGTTTTACACGGATACAAAGTGGGATTCTTCATTGTGGTTCAATTTTCTCCGCACGGAATTTTCTTGTTCCTTTACACCTGACTGGTTTGATGTTTTTTATTACAAGAATTTTTTATTCTCCCGTAACGAATGCTCTTCTTTAACGGAAATGCGGTCTAGGGCGCAACATCTAAACCTGCAACCTTTGTATAAAGAAGCAGAAGTTGAGTGTAGGAAAAAGGTCTCTGAAAAATGTTATCAATCATTACTCAAGGTTTGTAAAACCCCTCTTCAAGTAAAACGGCTATTAGACACTCTTTCTGATGAGTCCGTACAGGCATTGGAAGATGAGTTGATAGCTAGTCTTGTAGTTATTCCGGAAAAAAACAAACTTATCCCTAAAGACGAAAAACACAAAGACAGTAATGCGTTCAAGCATGTGCTTTGGCTTGCAAGCATGATTGAGGCAAGAATTCCGGTCATCAAACGTTTCAAAGAACTTCAATTTGATCAGGATGTTATCAAGACCGTTCTTGTATTTTGTTCGAGCCCTTGCTTTCACCATATTGGTATAGAACCCCACGCAGAGCTCTTGTCAATGTCTCGACAACAGCTTACAAGTTTTGCGCAAGCACTTGGGGTGGTGGGGGACCCTCGTCGAGCACTATATCTTCTGTACGGAGGCTCTGATGATTTATATCAAAGGCTAACCGTGGAGTTTCCGAAGTTTAAAGTGAGTAGAAAAACCGTTGCTGCTTTCGAAAGTTTATCTCATGCCGAACTAGAGAAAGGGAAACAATTTTTTGAGAGAAAAGTCATGACTGCGGAATTTAAATCCTCTATTGGACATCCTGCCTCAAGCCACGGCGTGATGGAAATGGTAGAAATTCTTCAGAATAAAGAACTGTGCGATCTATTCGAAAGAGTTACTTCATGGCCTGGAGCTTTTTTGGGGAAATATTCTACCCTGGAGTTGTCCCGATTTCGAGACATTCACATGTCGCATTACCTTACTCTTCCTGCACATGATCGTTACCTTCTTGCTAAATATGCACTTCCTTTTGACTCTCTCGATTTCTTCTACTGTTCTGAAGCTGATGGTCGCTTGGAACAAGATATTGCGAACGTTTCTCTTTCCACAGTTCCTATCGAACCGCTTATTCGATATTTAGGGCCAAAACCGGTTTTTTTCATCAAAGATTGGCTAGCACAACAAATAGAGACTTCAGAAGGAGTTAAGACACGACTTGAAACTATTTCACCTGAACAAACAAAGGCCATTCTCACTCGATCTACAACTTATGAAGGAGATATGCCGCTGCCTGAATTGAGGGAGTTGTTTCATGTGTCAGAGCAAGAGGCTTCTACCTGGTGTGTAAGAGAAGAGTGTAATCCACCACTTGACGATCAGGATAACACGGAGAGTGCCCAATGCCCTGAAGAAAATATGGATCCAAATGATTCTTTGTCGCTGGTTTTGCCAATAGAGCAGAAATCAATTACCTCAGCCTTAGATTACATAGCCGGGTTGTTGATAGAAGCAAAAGAAACTACCCTTTGCGGCCAGCGCCTGTTTCTGGCCTATGGTAGTGCTGAAGCGGACCCTTTTGCCTGTGTATCCCAAGACGATCCGCCTCTTCAGTGTCAGTACCAAGGAAAACCTTTTACGCCTAATCCAAGAGGACTATTTAATGACATTGGCTTTGATGTCCCAGAAGTGGCGATTCGCCGAAAACTATTGGATTTGAAAAAAACATATTCTAAATGGCTTTCATTTTTTAACAACCAGAGTTTGGAAGGTCTTTCTATCAAACAGAGGGAAATGGTTTTTGAGCTGCTGCGTATTGTCGAAAATCTATATACCCGCTTTCCTCAGCTGCGACGTAGCATATCTTAAGCGGAAATATTTTCCAACCGATGTTGACGTAAGTTCCTGTGCTAAAGTTATGGTACAGATTGCTGTAAATTATATAGGAGTCGTGGCTGGTGATACTCAGGAATTAGCACCTAATCACACATACCATTTTGATAAAAACGGAGCCTTTAAATATTCCTCTCCACAAGACGTGCCAGACTTTATTCAAAACGAATGACATATGCGAAGTCGTTCCCTTTGACGAAGAAAATGAAGTTTTTAGGCCGCCAAACACCACGAGAAGGACAATTGATTTGCTGTTGTGGGACCGCACTATTGTTATCTCCAGCGGAATGATGACAGTACTTCCTATGCTACCTGAATTTGACCAGGCATATGCGTTCGTCACTTCAATCCTCAGGAAGAAAAAACAGTCACCTGTTTTGAAACTGTTCGTTTCTGCTTTTCTCCTTTGGGAAAACTAGCAGAAGCGAGTAGATTTATATTCTTTTGTTTTTAATAAGGAGAATTTGTGGTTTCGTATACTGGCGAAGAGTTAAATCGCTTCTTTAATCAAGTTGATTTGATGCGGAATTTTTTCCCTCATAATCTAAGTACCGTATCTCCGTTCGCTCAGGCGATTGGTGAACTGTGGCGCTACAAGCCTGAGTCAGAAAAAGTGGATGCGTGTTATAAAAGGATTGCTGACTGTTTTATTCCTCAATCCACTAACCCAGATTTTGAGGAAGCGCAATTTAAGAAAGCAAAATCTCATTTTCTGGACGTGGTGGTGAAGGAGCTCGAATCTAAAGCTTCACGCTCTGTATATGAAAAAGTGGGATGCATTTGGCGGATTTTTTTTGAATCTTGTGCTCTAATAGATCGAGCTTTTCCAAAAACAATTTCTCCCTATCTTGATGGTCACCTTCGTCACTTCATTGCGTTAACGACAAATTGTGTTGATATGGCCAGAGATATTGAAAGTATAAAAAAACAACTTCAAGAAAAATTTCAGGAGTTCATTCTTTTTTGC
>PMZB01000050.1:0-256 GCA_003170575.1 Chlamydiia bacterium
GAGTTTCTAGCCCCATTTGCAAGCTGCGCACAATATTCGATGACTCTGTCTTTGAAAAAGTTCACCCCCAACGATCTTAGCCATCTCAATAATTCCTTCATCACCCGGATACCATCCTTCACATCGCTGAATTGTGTCCAGATGAGATTTCGTTCTGGTTGTCATCATGATCTCCTTGCCAATCTGCCGGCCTTCGTCACTAGAATGTCTGGTTCATTATTTGTTATTTAATACTTCCTCAAGCGCAGTCTTACGA
>PMZB01000050.1:342-3365 GCA_003170575.1 Chlamydiia bacterium
TCCTTCTTGATATTCTAATATTCCGGCTTTTATGCCTTTGACAATGAAAGCGTCGTCTATCCCGTATTCAGTTTTTGCCGTTACATTACTGAGCGTTGCACCTTTTTGACTCCATTCGCCATATTCAGCCATTTATCCCTCCCCCTCCGAACAGCTGTGTGGATTTGAATATTCGGCTTATGCCGGTCCAAATCTTACCTAGAGTAGCCTTTTTTTCTTTCTCAGCCAAAGTTTATTTGAATCCATCCTCAGAATTCTGAGAACAACCTAATTTTACATTTTTGGCGCGATGGGCAAAAAATAGCCCATTAATGAAAATTATCTGAAAGCCTTCTGTAGGTCTATGGGAGACGGATCGTCAACAGTTCTCCAATATCATAACCAACCTAGAAAAATCGCGCTTCTAGGTTTTTCTAGGTTGATTTCTAGGCTCTCTTAAAATAAAAGTTTTATAGGAGTCGAAAGGACCGGTGGAAAGCTCAACGAGTAGCCCTTCCTGACATGTCTTTTTCAGGCGGTCAGTGGCGGTCCTGCGGGTTAATTTCCAGATCTTTTCAGCTTCCATAGCGGAGATTTTACCATGTTCTTCTATGTGCTCAATGATGGGGACATGCCAAGATTCAGAAGGTGTGACTTTTGCCGTTCTTGGATAGAGGGTTACTCGAAAAAAGTGATCTAGCCCTTCGAATTTTGGAGCAGCGCTGTTTTGTTGTTGACAGACGCTACCGATGCGATTAAGCAAGGCAATGATTGGGAGGGGTTTCAAACCCCTCCCAATGGAACATTCCCGGGCCTTAAGGCCTGGTCTTCTGACTCGATTTACAAAAGTTCGGCGTTTTTCGCCATGTCATCAACCCCAAAGGTCACTTTCACAGTGATGAACTCTTGTTTGTCGAGGGACCCTTCGATCGGTGTGCCAGCGACCTCCCAAATGAAGCAGGTGCTAAGATCGAGCAAGCCGTGCATCACAGCACGAACGGCAGAGCCTCGTTTTTTTGGAATCTGATATACCTCGACAAGTTCACCAGAAGGAAGGCGTTCACTGTTTACGACCTTCGCCCCAAGATTAAGAAACTCACTTCTTGTATGGCTTGCTTGTACCTGCGAAATATCAGCCCCATCCTTCCGAGCAGCCATAAAGACTGAGCAGGAGGGGAGCAGAACGAGGGCGCAAAGAGCGAGAATTGACTTCTTCATTTTTGAACCTATTTGGTATCTGAATTTGCAACTGCTCATAAATCTGATACGATTCGTTTTCATAAGCAATCACCATGAAGAAAATCAATATCTCTGAATTAATGGCTAGAGATTATAAAGACTTTATTCTCGATTAGGCACAGCGTTGATATAAAGCTTCATTTCGTTTCTGTCTCATTATTTTTGCAAATCAAACCCAATTTCCCTCATGAATCATCGGTTATGTCAATCGACACATGCACTAGAACGGGATATCATAACCTCAGCGCTTGGATTCTTTGCATTTCGCGCAGTCGAACTCCATGACGGTTTTGTCTTTCAACGTCTTCATATAGATGCTCTTATTCATCCTCATTTGGGTCAGTTTTTTTGCCGGCTTTTCTGACCCAAAAGGCGAACAAGAATTCTTTTAGTATTGTGGGGAGTCGTCTGAATACTGTTGTTGATATTGTGTTGGATACTGTGTTGGTTGTTCCACGTTTACAGGGTAATACCCTCCTTGTGGGTAGTAATTGGAGTCCCGACGGGTTGCAGCAGCACCTCCTGCTAAAGCGGGATGTTGTATAGATCTGCTCATGCTAGGAGTTCTTTGCATTGGCCGGCCTCCTACTCCTCCTCGTCCCCCAAAACTCCCTCTTCCCCCACCTCTTGCAATGAGAAGACTATCAGTGAAGCTACTCGATTCACAACTTCCTGCTAGGCAACTAACCGAGAGAAGTAAACTTGCTATAGTTGCTGAAAAAGCAGATCTTTCTTTTTGAAATGGCAACCAGAACAAAGTTTTGATGATGCAAACCGTCTTGGTGCTTTGACTAACGTTGAGCCATACCATTTCGTTTTATATTCGAGCATGCGAATAAAGCTAGACCAGCCAACATCTGCGATATGCCTACTTAATTGTTTCTTCTGCAGTAGTCCTTGAACATCAAGATCCTCCACAACTATTACAGGCTTGGTTTTCGCCAATTTAGAGGAGAGCTTATGCAAGAAATCGACTCGTTGATTTCTGATCTTTCGGTGTTGTCGTCCTATTTTCAAGGCCGACTTTCTTCTATTTTTAGATCCTTTTTGTTTTTTGCTGTGTTGTTTACTGATACGCTTAAGCTTCTTGAGAGCTTTATTTAGCGGCTTAGGGGGTGCAACCTTCTCGTTTTCCGATGTTGTTATGAAAGAGGTAAGTCCTAGATCAATCCCTATAGGTTTCCCTTGCACAGGTTTTGGAGAATCAACTTCTACTTCAACTGTCAAGCTCACAAACCATCGATCTGCTTGTCGTGAGATAGTTGCGGACAGGATTCTCCCTTTTACCTTGGTTCTTTCCTTTGTCCTTATTACTCCAAGTCGTGGGAGCTGAATAGATCGTTCATTTACTTTAATTGAGCCCGTCAGGCGACAGCTATCATGAACTCCTCTTCTTTTTGGGGAAGGAAACCCAACCTTTTTTCCTTCTTTAAGGCCTCGGTAAAAATTTCTGAATGCTCTGTCCAAATCCCTCAAAGCTTCTTGTGGAGCACATTTTGACACCTCATACATCCAAGGAAAATCAGTGATTTTTTTAGAATTTAAAAGGCGATGCTGCTCAATAGCATTGGTAGATTCTTTTGTCGTTTCATAAAGTTCGATTCTCTGCTGAAGACCCCAATTATAGGCAAAACGAGAACATCCAACATTTTGAGCGAGAGATATCCGTTGACTCACGTTTGGATCGAGCTCGTAATAATAGGCTTTGTTAATCTTCACTTTGGATCGCCTTCATCGCTTTTTTTGCTCTATTTTTTGCAGATCGGCGTCCATAGAGCCGAGCACAAAAAGAAGTAAGAACATCG
>PMZB01000287.1 GCA_003170575.1 Chlamydiia bacterium
GTTTCTTCAGATATCGAAAAAAGATCGATCCCATGCCCTCCTACTACCTCATTGAACCGTCGATAAGAATTTTCCCTCCAACGAAACAAACATTCTAAATCCTCTTTATCGCAACCCCCTTCTACAAAGCATCCTCCGAATAGAGCTTGTCTATGAGAATCTTTCAAAAAAGCATCTCGACGCTTACTCCAATGCAGCAGGCGTTCTAATTCCTGAAAGTGGTGATCAATTGAAACACTTTGACGAAACAATTTGTTGCACATTTCTTTTGCTTTGAGACGGCTAGGATAAAAGCAATTCCACCAATGAGCACTACGAATTGTTTTTAGCCAATCTTCAAGCACATTTGTTGTAGGCAGCGTATCAATCCGGAAGCAAGCTGAAAGGTCTTTTTGCTCTTCAATAAGTGCTTTAACTTCTGTAAAATCATTAGCTATGGAATGGATATCCCCAACGCTTTCTTTACGAATCCACGAAAATTTTGGAGGAGCAGATTGAAAAATCTCGTTACATAATATAAGTAACTGCAAAACAGATCGATTCATGCCTTGCAATCCAAGTCCACGTTGTAGAGGAAGTAGAGAACTAAATCCTTCAGTCAATAGCTCTGCTAGCTTTTCTGCCTCTTCAATAGTTTTTTCTAAATCAGCCAAGCTTAAAAATGTGAAATCACTATCTTTATCCGATTCTATGATATCTGAATCACTAAGCAGCCTAGAGACTCTTTCAACGACAGATTGGACATCCTGCAAAGATGAAGGCAAAAATCGATTCCGTTCCTGGGAACGAAGCCATAAAACCAACTTTTCTAAATAAGCAAGAGATGAAGAAGGAAGGAGCCCTATCCCATGGGACAGAACAGATGTAAATTGTTGCTTCAGTTCCTCTAGCTGGAAAAGAGTCATATCGTCTATCGGTGAGTGAGCTAGCGGCACATCATTTACTGCATCTCCGTTGAGAGGAAGAAGCTTACTGGATTCTTTCAGCGTAAAAGATAGAGACTGAATCAAAGTAAGGGAGTCGCATAAGACACAAGTAGAAGTCTCTTGCACTTTGCTTGTAAGGTGTTTTGCAAAATCAGTATTAAGTCCAATAAAAGGCGAGAGAACTTTCAGCTTTGATTGCCATTCAGTCCAGTCATCTATTAAAAACGAGGCAGTTTTTTCATTTCCCAAGCACTCCTTTACACTATCAAGCAAACCAACTATCGCCACTACACTATCCCGTAAGGCTTTTTCTATTTGGTCCTTGTCAATCGGAGAAAGTGACTTAAGCGTAATACCTTGCAAAGGATGGCGTGATGCTTCATAACCTAATTCATTATAGTGTAGTCCTAAATCAGCCAATTTCTGTCGACGAATACTTAAATCCCCAACAGTCCATTGCGATGCTTCAGATAGCAAAATGGGTTCTAACTTATCGACAACATCCCCCAGAGACAGACGTGCTTTTTGAACCTTCCAGAGTATGTCATGAATTGTAAATTCACCTGGAATGTCAACTGGTTTATTTATTACTGTCGCATAGGAATTTAACTGATGGCGCAACCTTTGAAGCGACAGAATGTCTTCACTTATATTCTTTGCAAGAGGAAATGCCTGATTCAATCTCTGCTCAATACTTTGGAGAACAACCTTTTTGCAAGATTTATTACTATGCAGTTCCAAACAAAAAGGGCCAAGTCCAGCCGCCTCAATCTTTCTTGAAACGACCTCCAACGCCGCTTTTTTGTCGGAGATAAACAGAATAGTTTTCCCTCGCGCCATAGCAAGAGCAATAAGATTAGTGATCGTCTGAGATTTACCCGTTCCTGGAGGACCTACTATGACAAGACTTCTACCTTCCAGAGCATCTATAAGAGCGCTATGCTGAGAACTATCAGCATCATATATAATTGGGAGCTCAGCCAAGGGATGGTCATCAACAGAATATTCTTCAGCCGATCCTTCGTTAGCAGCTTCACTTTCTTCATATCCAAATAACTTCTTTATTATAGGATGATTAACAAGCGCCTGATCTTTTTCTAAATCTAAATCGGCCCACAAAGCAATTTTTTTAAAAGAAAGNNGTCGTTATACGTTGGAAGTTGAAAGCCAAAATCTAAACTCAGCTTCTCGCGTAGAGTGTTGTTGTCACAAATTTCACCCTCCTCATCAAGTGCTTCCAAACAATAGTTATACCCTCCTGAAACTAGGTCCACCCCTTTTCGATGGAGAAGTACAGGTAAAAGGAGTAAAGGAGCAACGAAATGAGATGAACTGGAGGTATCTGTCAGTGAATACTGCAAAAAACCGTTTGCAAGAAAAAGAATATGACTACCAGATTCGTCGATTGCAAGTCGATTTTGCTCATGAAGCTTCCGAATAATACAGTCAAGATCTTTTGGATAATTTAATGTTTGAAGTTTGCCATTAAAAGTGTCCGAATATTCTAACTCATAAGTGGTTGATATACCTAGTTGAGTTGCATAATCTTTAGCAGATAAATCCTCTTTCCCTTCTTCCATAGGAGGGTACGGAATATATTTTATTGGAAGAAATTCTCCGTTCAATAAAGACTTGTACGGCGCATCTAGACCAGCACCCACAAATCGAAGT